>WRBN01000012.1 GCA_009784515.1 Spirochaetaceae bacterium
AAATTATTTAATAAAAAATCTAAACATTTTTCATCTAATGGCTCTTCATAATAATGTACATTTTTATGATGTTTTTTAGCTTCGATAGACAAAGCTTTCCCATCAATGCCGCCGCTATTTTTTTCGCGGGCGCTGGCAAAAATTTTATGCAATAATAACACATCGGCAGCGTTAAAGCTGGCGGCAAAATCGTTAAAAAGGGCGGCCGTGCGGCTGTAGGTGTGGCTCATAAAACTAACCACCAAGCGCCTGTTGGGATAGAATTGTTTTAACCCCGTTAAGGTGGCCTTAATAGCGGTAGGGTGATGCGCATAGTCGTCCATAATAATAAGGTTATTTATTTTAGCAATAACTTCGCCGCGCCGTTTAACTCCTGTAAAGTTAGCCAGCAGCTCTTTTATTTTGGTAAATTCTAAATTATTATTTAAGCTAAATAAAACGGCTAAGGCGGCGGCGGTATTTAAGCTATTGTGTCGGCCGGCTAAAGGTAAAGCCAGCGGCTGGGCAAAAAGCTTAAGCTTAAAGATAAGCTGCTCATCTTGGCTATGGCAGCTTTCTATCTTAAAGTTATTATCGGCGGTAAAACCGTAGGGAATAACGATTAAATCGCTGCGTTGTTTACTTACTAGGGTAGCTACTTGGCTAGCCCCAACATCATCGGCACAATAAATAAGCGTACCGCCCGGCGGCAGCTGCAAAGCCAGCTCGGTAAAGGCGGCCTCTATATCTTGGTAACTTGGATAATAATCTTGGTGGTCGTGCTCGATGGCGGTAATAACTAAGTGGCTGGCTTTAAAATTTAAAAAATGACGGCGGTACTCGCAGGTTTCGGCAATAAAGGCTTCGCACCCGCCGCTGTAGCTGCTCCCGCCGTCAAAACTACTTACCGCCGAGCCGGCTAAGACGTCCATCTTTAGATTTAAGCCTTTTACCAAATGGCCGATTAAGGCGGTGGTGGTGGTTTTGCCGTGCACGCCGGCAACGGCAACGGCCTGCGGGTAACCGGCGCTAAGCAGCCCTAGCGCCTGCGGGTAGCTAAGCATTGTATCATTTAATTTAAATTTATTTAAGGCGGCGGCATACTCGGGGTTACTTTGATTGTAAGCCCCGCTGTAAATAACTAAATCGGTATTAGTCGGGATATTAGCGGCGGTAAAACCTTCGTTGTAAGGAATTTTTAATTTATCTAAAATTTTATCGGTATAAAATTTTTGGGCTGTATCACTGCCGGTTATGGTATTATTTACCGTTAGCAACTCGGCTAAAGCGGTGCAGCCGCTGCCTTTAATGCCAATAAAATGAATGTGCCGGTTAGTTAGTGTTTTCATTTTGGAAAAGTTAATTAAAAAATATTGCGGGCGAAAGGACTTGAACCTTCACGCCTAAGCATTACCACCTCAAAGTAACGTGTCTACCATTCCACCACGCCCGCATTATTATATTTTTACTACTTTAAAGTACAATTTATTTTTTGTCAAGACATACACTTATTCTTTATTTGTTATAGTATTTAAATTAAACGGCGGCTGTTGCGTAAAAGTAACTGCCTTGTAATCTTTTTAAATTGAAAAACACCCCGTAAAAATGCTACAATAGGACCGCTTAAGTTAAATATTATATTTTGCCCTCTGCTATTCTTTATGATGGGAGGTTTTATAGGATAACGGCACGGCAAGTAAAAGGCGTTTTACTGTTTACAGTAAAATTGCTTTATTTTAAAACTATTAAGGGCTTAAAAAGCTTGACGATAATAAAGTAACAAGTTAAAATGAAAGAATTAGGGAAAGAAGTGATGGGAAAATACAAAGCGACAGTTTTAATAGGTTTTTTAATGTTTTTGGTGAGCAGTTTAGGTGCTAATCAATTTGAGGCCTTATGGGAAGACCCGCGTGTGGTGCAAAACCGCTGGCACGAAATTGCCGTACCGCGCAGCTGGCAAGATTTAGCTATGATAAATAGAGGGCAAGAACGCAATTTTTCGATTGTAGATGCAGGATTGCCCAGTAATTTTAACGGCCGCAGCGTTATTGCCAATTTTTCGGTAGTTTTTGAGGCTAATCTTAACAAAACTCAAGCTGTTGATGCCGTTATGCGCAACTTTGTGCGTGCCACCGGGCGGCAAGTGGAGCAGGTGGAATTTGCTGCTAATAATTGGCAAGGAACCTTAATTAAATCGTTTAATCCCCCTCTTAACGGCCGGCACGGCCAGCGGTACGACTTAATTGTTAATTTGCCCGAGCGCGGCGGCAGTTATGTTTTTTCTATCTTTATTCAATTTAGTGATGCCAGCGGCGAATTTGTTGAGCGTTTTAACCTTGATGACTTTGCAGAAACCGTTTTTAACCATATTTGGTTGCTTTAGCAAAAATTAATAGTTTTGGTTTATTGTTTCTTAATTTTTAATTATTACTAAAAAATAATTATTACTAAAAGAGGCTTGACTTTTAGAGTAATTAAGTTACAATATGGATACATTAAATTAAAATAAGGAGAACAAAATGGCCAGAAGAGTTGATGCCAGTATCTGTACAAATTGCGGAGTTTGCGATGACCAATGCCCTGTAAGCATTATTGTAGAAAAAGATGGTGCCCGTTTTATTAACGATGAAGCTGAGTGTATTGATTGCGCCGCTTGTGATGCAGTTTGCCCTGTAGAGGCTATTAAAGTAGTTTAATTATATTAAAGGCGGCCATATATCGAGCTGCCTTTACTTTTTTTAAAAGTTAGGTAAAAAATGATGAGCGAATTTATTATTAGTGAATTAGGTTTATGGCTTATTATTGTGGTTGCCTTAGTGGTGGTAGAGCTTTCTTCGTTTAATTTAACGGCTATTTGGTTTGCTTTTGGTAGCTTAGTGGCGTTTTTTGCCAGTTTGCTGGGCGTGCCTTTTGCCGGACAAATAATAATAGCTATCGTCTTTAGTGCCGCTAGTTTGCTGCTGTTGCGGCCTTTTACCAAGCGTTTTTTTAAACCAAAGGCCAATACCAATGTAGACCGTTTAATCGGCACCGAAGGGGTAGTTACCGTTACTATCGATGCGGTGCAGGCAACAGGGCAGGTAAAAATTGGCAGCGGCCAAATATGGAGCGCTAAAGCCGCCGATGTAAATATGATTATAGAAGAAAAAACCTTAATTAAAGTTGAAGCTATAGAGGGGGTAAAGCTAGTAGTTTCCCCTTTAAATAGTTAAAGGAGTGTAGAATGTTTGGAACTATTGCAGGTATCCCAACGCCGGTAATTATTATTATCATCTTATTTATAGCTTTTATTGCCAGCTGTATTAAGATAGTGCCGCAAGCGCAAGCTTATGTTATAGAAAGACTTGGGGCTTATTTAACCACGTGGCAAGTTGGTTTGCACTGGAAGTGGCCTATTGTGGATCGTATTGCCCGAATAGCCTCGCTTAAAGAGCAAATTGCCGATTTTCCGCCGCAGCCGGTTATTACTAAAGATAATGTTACTATGCAAATAGATACCATTGTTTTCTTTCAAATTACCGACCCTAAATTGTACGCTTACGGTGTAGCTCACCCTTTAAGTGCGATAGAAAATTTAACCACCACAACACTGCGTAACATTGTGGGCGAGCTGGAGCTTGATGAAAGTTTAACCAGCCGTGATATTATTAATACACGTATTCGCTCTATCCTTGATGAGGCCACCGACCCATGGGGCATTCGTATTACAAGGGTAGAGTTGCGTAACATTATGCCGCCGCGTGATATACAAGATAGTATGGAAAAGCAGATGCGTGCCGAACGCGAACGCCGGCAAATTATTTTGCAGAGCGAGGGCGAAAAGAAGAGTTCGGTTTTACTGGCCGAAGGACAAAAACAAGCCACTATTTTAAGGGCAGAGGCCGATAAAGCCGCTGTTATTTTAGCTGCCGAAGCTAAAAAAGAGGCCGCTATCCGCGAAGCCGAAGGTGAAGCTGAGGCGATTAAGCAAGTGCAGTTGGCCATTGCGACGGGTCTTGACTACATTAATAAAGTTAGTCCCTCGCAAGCTGCTTTAACTTTAAAGGCTCTAGAAACTTTAGGGCAGGTAGCCGAAGGGCAATCGACCAAGCTTATTATCCCCAGCGAAATACAAAGTTTGGCCGGTTTGGCCAGCAGTTTAACCGAAATTGCTAAAACAACTAAAAATTAGTTAATTATTTGATTAAATACTGTAGCTTTGCGGCTACAGTATCATTAAGATTAAGAGGAGGGTAAGATGAAACTTGTTACTGTTAGTGATTTAAAAAAAATTGTTGAAAAACATTCTTTTGATAAATTTATGCTTGATTTGATAGATTATATCAAGAGCGATTTTAGCCGTTGGCAGGATTTTGATAAATCGCCGCGTTATGCGGCCCACGTGCCGGGCGGAGTGCAAGAGCTTATGCCTACGGCCGATAAAGAATATTTTGCTTATAAATTTGTTAATGGCCACCCCGATAATCCGGCTGCCGGCAAACAAACCGTTGTGGCTACCGGCCAACTTTCGGAAATTAAATACGGCTACCCGCTGCTTATTTCGGAGATGACCATCTTAACAGCTTTTAGAACGGCCGCTACCGCCGCGCTGGCTAGTATGTATTTAGCACGTAAAGATTCTGCGGTGTTGGCTCTTATAGGTACTGGGGCGCAAAGCGAGTTTCAGGCTAAGGCTACCAAACTTGTTTTACCCATCAAAACTGTGCGTTATTTTGATACCGACCCGGCGGCGATGGATAAATTTGAGTGTAATTTAAAAGGTGCGGGCCTAGAGCTTATTCGCTGTAAAAGCGCCGAAGAGGCCGTAACGGGAGCCGATGTAATTACCGTTTGTACCGCCTGTAAAAAACATGTGGTGGTGCTTAAAAGCGATTGGGTGAAGGCCGGCCAGCATATTAATGGGCTGGGCGGGGATTGTCCCGGCAAAACCGAGCTGGAACGCGAGCTGCTTTTCCGCGGTAAAGTGGTGGTAGAATTTACCGAGCAATCTTTAATAGAAGGTGACTTACAGCAGCTTACCCAAGACGAGGTGGACAAAGTTTTACACGCCGAGTTGTGGGAGATTATTAACGGCCAGAAGAGCGGCCGTGAAAAGGCCGATGAGGTAACTATTTTTGATTCGGTTGGTTTTGCAGTAGAAGATTTTTCGGTTTTACGTCTTGCTTACGATTTGGCCAATAAATATAACATTGGGCACGATATAGATATGATACCGCCGATTACCGACCCTAAAAACCTTATTTCGGCAATTTAAATATTTATTTTAATTTTTTAGAGTAACAAGCTATTGACATTTTTGCTTAATAGCTTGTATATTATGTAGTAGTTAATATTAAATGGGGGTGTTTTGGCTTTCGACTAGGAGATGTCGCTGTTTAGTTGGCAAGCAGAGCGTGCAACTCTTTAAACTGTGCAAAAAATTTAACTGCCAAAAAGAACGATGTAGTAAGCTTCGAGCTTGCTCCTAACTTGGCTTTAGCTGCTTAATAGTGCGGCTACGGGCTTATAAAGACGCCGCTTTGAGGCTTTATAAGTTTGTAACTTAACCAAAGCTAACCTATTTATTTGCCTAAGGGTTTATAGGGACAATTTATTAAGCTAGGGTAACACAGGATTGTTTATTGACCGCGTGCTATCTAAAATTGGAATAATAAACTAAGCTTGTAGAGGGTTAAATATCGCCTTTTAGGACGCGGGTTCAACTCCCGCCACCTCCATTTTTAAGTTGTTGTTATATAAGTATTTACTTTATTGAAAAATTAGTTGTGAGCATTATTGTGAGCAATGTAGTTTAACTATGGGTAAATACAAACAACCTTACACACTATTTAAAATAGCCACTAGTAAATATTGGTACTATCAAGGGTATAATACCGATGGTGAGCGTCTGAACCGCCGAAGCACTGGCCAAGTAACTAAAGCTAAAGCAATGGCCTACCTGCAAGAAGTTTATCAAGCTGGAGGTTTTACTAACCAGCAAGACACCAAATTTGGAGACTTCTTTAAAGACTATTTCATTTGGGATAAATGCCCATATGTTCAAGGTAAACTATCGCGTACAGTTAAAGGTAAACAAGGTATTAAAGAAAGTACAGTACGCCGCTACCGCAACCTATTTACAACACATATCTTGCCATACTTTAATAAGCTAAAGATAAATGAAATTACCCCTAAAAAAATTGACAAGTGGTTATTAAGCTTTATTGATAAAGGGCTAAGCGGTAAAACTGGTAATAGTGCTAAAAGTGTGCTTAGCATATTACTTGAAGAAGCTATTGACGCAGGTTTAATTAAAGAAAACCCTTGCGAGCGGACTAAACCATTAATTGATAAACCCAAAGAGAAGATATTAATCAATTATAATGAAGCTGTTAATTTTTTTAGCCTTAAAAATTGGCAAAAGGCCGAGAGTAGTGAGCAGTATCGTTTACTATTTATTACTGCTTGCTGTACAGGGTTAAGGCTTGGTGAGCTTTTAGCATTAAGGCATTGCGATGTTGATATTAAAGATGAGGTGATAAGCGTAAATGGCAACTATGATACTAAAGCAACTCATAAACGCACCACTCCAAAGAATGGTGAAAGCCGTATAGTACCCTTACCTGCCTCCTTAATTAAGGCTATAACGGCTATTAATGGCTTTGGCGGTAACCACTATATCTTTAGCTTTTATGGCAATAAGCCATATTCCCGCACAAGGTTAGTTTTAGTTATGCGTGATGCCGCTAAACTAGCAAGCGTTGGCGAAATGCCTCCGCACCACTGGCGGGCTTTTTTTAATACACACCTTGTGCAAAATAACATTAACCCTATCAAAATAAAGGCCATAATGGGGCACGCTAATACCGATATGACCGATAAGTACACCCGCTTTACTAAAGACCAGTTAAGTGATGTTTTAACATTGCAGGAGAAAATTTTAAACGATATTTTACAAAAGAGCTAGGTAACCACGTCCTAGCTCTTTCCTGCTTGTTAGCAGGCTTAATATTAAGCCTATTCTTCACTTTCATTGTAAGTTCTTACACCATTTTTATAATCTTCCCACGTAACTAAGCCTTCGGGGTTATCTATGTATTCGGCCATTATTTTTTTAGATGTTGCCCTTTCATGCTGGTTAGCGGGCTTAATATTAAGCTTTAACTTTTTAGGTTTTAAAAGTTTAACTAAGAGTGGCCTAATTAAATTAAGTTTGCTTTCAGGCATAGTGGCTAGGTAGCCTTGTAATTCTTCTCTTGATACTATATTACTCATCTTTACCCCCTTGTTTTTTTGGTATAAGCTTGGCCGCGTGGTGCAATATGCGTTACTACAATACTGTTGTTATAGTATTCATAAATAATTCTGTATTTACTAGTAGCCTTAAGCCGCCAAGTATCATAACCAGTACCTTTATACTGCTTAATGTCGCCTAAAGGCGGTTCTTGCTTTAAACCATCTATAGCGTTATTTATCTTTACTTTATCAGGCTTAGGTAATTTATCTAAATAACTTTGTGCCTGCTTAGTAAGCTTTACTTCCACACCTAAATTATAGTCATATATGGCCAATATGTCAATAATGCGTAAATAGTGTATTTTGCGCATATAATATTCAATTAATTATATACGCATTTTTTATTTGTTTAAGTTTAAGGCCGGTTGGTAGCGATAGGTAAATATAGGCCGTAACTAGGCCTGTATAGGTATGGCTTAAATTACGCGCCAGCCGCTTTACTTAACTGTTGGTTTTTAGCTATAAAGCCATCTACCAATAATGAAACGGCCTCTAGTTGCTCCGGTTTTAAACTTGTAAGTTTATGGGCAATAGTGGTAATTGCTGAAGGTAATATAGTTCGGTTTTTAACTTGCTTACCTAATAACAAATAATCAATGCTAACATTAAAGAACTGTGCCATTTCAATTACTTTATTAACTGGCGGTAATTCATCATTTCTTTGCCATCTTGAAAATGAAGGCTGTGGAACACCAATAGCCGAATAAACCTCTTTATTGCTAATTCCTCTACTATTAATAATTTCATCAAATTGTGTCCAAAATACATTCATAACTTTATCCTTTAATAAAATTATCGATAAATAAGTCATATTTGACTTGACAAAAAATCAAATATGACTTATTATATGGCCGTAAAGTCAAAAATGAGTTTTTTTAACACAAATATTATGTACATAATATTTGTAAGCATCTTGACAAACAAGATGTTTACAAAAAAAGGAGAGCTTCGGCTACAATTAAACGGTAAATACTTTAAACAATAACTTAATTAAAATAAAATATAGAGGAGTAAATTAATGGAACAAAAAGTTAAATACTACAGTGCCAGCAGGCTTAGCCGCTTGCTGGGTGGTACCCCAAGCCCAACTAGCATTATTGCTATGTGCGATAGAGGGGTCATTAGGGCAACTATTATGAACGATGGCAACGGTCTTAAACTGCGCCGCCGCTACATTATTAGCAGTGTAGCTATAAGGGAAGTATTCCCCGATTTTAAAGATTAAAAATGTTTAGTAAATAACTAACAAGGAGTAAACCACAAGGCGCACAATTAAACGGTAAATACTTTAAATAACAACTTAATTAAAATAAAATATAGAGGAGCAAAAGATGGAAAACTTCAGTGAAGATTTTGACGCTAGTGATTTTGATAACTATGGTGAATACAAAGAGTGGCGGGAAGAAGTTAAAGAACGGTTTTTTGACTGGCTAAGCGATACTTATGAGGAGTTTAAAAATGCAAGAAACAATTAACCCATACGGGAACGAAGATGACCTTTGCCCGATTTGCGGCAGCAATGATAGCTACGGCTACGATTTATACACTAATGATGAAGACTTAAACATTTGCCGGCCATGCTTTTTAAAGCACGCCAAGATTTGGGCTGCTACCTTAACACCGGTAGAAATAGTAAACCTTTATAATGACAAAGAAAATGGTGAAGACAATATGTTTGTGCAGTATTTATTTAGCGTAATTGATGATGTTAGAAAACAAATGATGGGGTAATTAAATGAATAAAAAACGATATATGCTAAGTATTTACTATAATCGTTATAACCGTAAGAAACGGAGGGCAAATAGACTTAACGCTTTAATTAAATGGTTAATAAGGAGTATAAATTAATGAGCAGATATATTGGCGGAAGAGCACGGGTGACCAAAGCCATTAAAGAAGTAAACCCTACAAGCAATAACTATGGAGGGTGTTATATGAAGCTTAAATTTAATAATGCTACTGGCGGTCCATACTGGTTGCTTATGGGCAGAATAAGAATTTATTACGGACTGGAGGGCAAAAGGTAAATGGCCTACAGGTGCGTGAAAGGCGGTAAAGAGTGCGATGGTTGCAGAGACTGTACCCCGCCGTGCATTTACGAAGAATGTTTGGGCAAAGATTGCGTGCATAATTGCCCACAAATAGAGGAAAACGATGAACAAAATTAACGACATTATAAAAAAATGGCCTGTTACCGTGCTAAACGTAACTAAAGAAGGTAACGAGGCCGAGTGGTTAGCCGCCCGTAGCAAACATATTGGCGGAAGTGAAGCGGGGGCATTAATGGGGGCTAGCAAATACGCCAGCCCATTAACACTATACCTTAAAAAAACGGGTGAGTCAAGTGAGTTTGCAGGCAATGAGGCAACGCAGGCGGGTAACCGGCTAGAGGCCGTTGTTATGGGCCAAATTGTTGCAGACGGCATTACACTGATGGACGGCATAAACACCTTTAGTTTAACAAGCGGTGAAGACTTTACGATTTACGACAGCATACCTATGTTAGAGAGAAAAGATATGCCCTTTTTAAGTGCCAACCTTGACGGCTACATTGAGTTTAGCGATGAGGTAGCCGCGTACGGAATTACCCTTAACGGCATAACCCTACAAAGCGAGGTAGGGCTAGAGATTAAAACCTTTGATAGCTACCGCAATAAGGAGCTAGCCAGAGGAGAATTGCCTAAAGCCTACTGGTGGCAGTGCCAGCACTACATGCTTGTTACTGGCCTTAGGCAATTTTTAGTGGCCGCTTACGACAAAGTGGCCGCCAAAATAACCTATTACATTATTAACCGTAACGATGATGAATGCAAAAAATTGTATAATATGGCATGTTTATTTGAGCAACATTTAAAAAACCAAACCCCGCCCGAGCCGAGCGGCCTAGAGTGCGAGACAGATACCCTTAAAGACAGCCTTAAGATGGGTTATACCTTTGCCCTTGACGGGGCCGAGCCGCTAATTGAGGCTTATCAAGAGGCACGTGCCGCACGGCTAGCCAAAGAAAAGGAGCTTAAACCGCTGACCGAAACAGAGGCTAAGGCCGAGCAAGCGGTACTATTAGCTGTGCTGAATGCACAAAAAGAGCTAGGTATTAATGATAATAAAGAGGGCAAGCTACTGGTAAAGGCTGGTAAATGGCAAATAGAAAAGAGCTTAAGAAGCTGTACGAGTATAGATACCGAAGCAATTAAAGCTGCCGGATTGTACCAACAGTATAGTAAAACAACCACTAATGAAAGAATAACTATTAAAGGAGTTAGGTAATGACAGTAAATGGAGAAAAACTTAAAAATATATCTTTATCTGAAATACCACAAAAAAGTAATACATTGGCTAATATATGGACAGATAGCGAAGCATTTGCATTTGTGCAGAGACAAGCACAGCTGCTAGTTGCCAGTGATTTTGTCCCATCTCATTATAGGGGTGAAAAAGGCATTGCTAATTGCGTCATTGCCCTTGATGTGGCGCGGCGGACAAATATACCGCCATTAATGGTATTACAAAATATGTATGTGGTAGATGGTATGCCTAGCTGGAGCGGCCAATTTTCTATTGTACTTATAGAAAACTGCGGTAAATTTAAAAACATAGACTTCGAGCTAGAGGGTGAAGCGGGTAATAACCTAAAGTGCCGATTAGTAGCTACCCGAAAAAGTGATAATAATCAGGTAAAAGGCACTTGGATTACATGGGAAATGATTGTAAAAGAGGGTTGGCTTAACAAAAAGGGCAGTAAGTGGCAAAGTATGCCCGAGCAAATGATTCGTTACCGTGCTGCCTCCTTTTTTGTGCGTACTTATTGCCCAGAGGCCATGCTTGGGTTACAAACTACTGAAGAACTAGAGGACATATCTGCCAATTCATTGCCAAAAGCTAAGATTAAAGATGTAACACCGGAACTAGAACCAGCTTATTTAGCAACTAAAGATGTTACTCAACTATCACCGGAAAAAGAATCCTCTAAGCCTGTCATCACCCAGCCGGTTAATGACGGCACTACAGTACCGGATGAAAGTGAAAAATTAGCTGCTTTGTTAGATCTTAGGGATATACTTAATAAAGGAGTAAGGTACAGTTTATTCACTGCTAAAAAGGCCGGAGATATTTACCGTAAGGCTGAAAAAGAAAGTTTAGAGTTTATTTACGATATTTGGGGCAGTTGTAAAAAACAGGTAGAAGAATATGAGTATATGCAAAATAAACAAGAAGGAGAATTAGAAATTTACTAATTTATAAGTAGCCCTAATTTTGTGGGGCTACTTAATGCCATAATTAATAATCAGAGGTATCCTATGACGCATGTTAATAACATTAAGAATAGGTTATTTTGTATCTATAAATTAATTACATTATATTAATTAACATAAATTGATAATTAAATTAATGATTAATAAAAAAGAACTACAATGTGGGAAGTAATATGACTAAAGAAGAGATAGCTAAAATTATGCAAGTAGCAGAGAAAGATAGACGCATAAGGTGTTGCTTTATATTTTTAAAAGATTTGCTAGGTATCTATGCGTCCAAAGGGTATTGCTATGTAAATACTGCTTATTTTTGTGAAAAATATAACATAGACAAAGATGGCAGAACACTAAGAAGGTGGAAAAATAGAATAACTGAATGCGGTTATTTAACCTTTACCAAAAACCAGCTAATAGAAGTACATAATAATCAATCGGGCACATCTGACCGAATTTCGGATAAATCTGACCGCTTAGAGGACACATCTGACCGAATTTCGGGCATAAATGACCTACATAAAAAAAAGAAACAAAATATAAAACAAAACAAACAGAAAGAGCCCCCTTTGCCGCAAGCGGCTTCGGGGCAAAGTAAAAGAGTGGCTTTATTCCCAAGTGAGGTACTTGATGGTTGTAACCATAAGCCATGCAGCAGCTGCGAGCTTAGATTAGATTGCCCTAAGCAGAAAGAAATGCCTTTAACCCTTGAGCCTACCGAACCTAAAGGAAAAATAAGCCATGCCCCTAAAAATGAATATGCTAAACGTAAAGCTCAAGGTTTTTTAACCTTTGAGCCTACCGAAGTTGATGGATTGATATTTGATATACCGGTAGAACTAACGCAAAAGGAATACAATATTTTGGTAGCTGCCAAAGGGGAAGAGGAGGCGATGAAAAAGATAACTGCTCTTGCGCTTTGGTTTGGCAACAATCCTAAAGAATTTGCCAAAAGAAATAAGAACGACTACAAACGCATTTGCGACTGGTTTATACGTGATAAAGAAAAAAACAAAAAAATAATAAGAGGAAACAGTTTTGAAGATACAGAAGACCTATAATATGCTTAGCCATGTAAAGAAAGATATGATAATGTGCCTTATCTGCGGTGAAATAACCCTGCAATGCAGCGTGTATAGCGGCGAATACGAATGTCTTAAGTGCCTTGAAAGAGCTCAATCTGAAGAGAATAAAAAACATGCTCTAAAGCTTAAAGCCGATAAATATTCGGACTTTAAAGATAACATCATCAAACAAAGTGGAGCCAGTGAAATTCACCTGATATGTGTAAGCCACCTAGATATTAGCGATTACATTGCCAATTTAACTAGCAATATTGAGCAAGGTATTGGCCTTACTTTTTATGGGCCGCCGGGTACCGGTAAGACAACAATGGCCGTGCGTATAGTAATTGAAGCCTATCGCAAAGGTTTTACCACCGGTTACCTCAAGGCTACCAGCAAGGATAGGCTTAACCATACTTACCTTAACAGTCAGTTGTTAATTATAGAAGATTTGCACCGTGCGGTAAAAGCCTACGCTAATGGTAAATTTAACCAAAATGACCAAAATGAAATTTATGAACTGGTAGAACACCGCCGTAATAATTTCCTTACTACCATTTACATAAGCAATTTTGGCCGTACAAAGTTTGATAAAGACGGCAACATAGTAGCGATGGGTATTGATATGTACTTGGGAGCAGATGTATACGACCGCATTACCGACCGTAATAGGCAGATAGTGATTAAGTTTGAGGGCAAAAGCTACAGGCAAATAAAAGACATAAAGGAGGAATAGCTATGATTAAAAAAGTATGCGTTGGGATAGGTAGTGAACTATATAGTATAATAGATTTTACTGCCGAAAGCTTAGGTTTAAATTTAAATAAATTTGCTCTTAGCTCTTTAATGGCTAAGAGCTCAAGTCTAAATGAATTAGAAATAAATATGAAAGAGGTTAAAATGGAGAAGAAATTAAAAACAATAACTTTGCGTTTGCCAGAAGAGGTATATACAAATTATAAAATAGAGGCCTTTAGGCGCGCTATTACCTTTAGCGATTTAGTAACCGCCGTATTACTACAGCGGCTTAAAGAAATTGACAATACTGGTAATAAAGAGTAACCCAACTAAAGCATAAATAAATATTTATGCTTTAGTTATTCATTGTTTAAAATAACTGCATTATGTTTTATAATAGTTGTTATGAGAAACAGCTTTTTGCAAAGAAGTAAGTTTAACGATTTTATGCAGCCACTCTATGAAGAACAAAACAGGGCAGCGCTGGCTATTTATGGCGATAATGAGGGATTCTTTCTGACCGATGGCAAGCTACAAGGTTGGGTGCTAGATATGCTTATACAACATTGGCATATAGATTATATTGCTAACGATATAGCACGTGAGTTTGTTCAAGAGGTGTTTAATAACCTCGATAAATTTGGCAGCTTTAACTTTATTTTAATAATCCTTAAAGTTCTCTTCGGGGCAAATAGTATAAACATTATTAACCGCTATCACGGCAGCATAGGGCTAGAAATAGTCAACCCTGATGAGAGCCGGGTTAAGCTTTATGTAGACGATAGCGGTAACTATTACCTGCACCCATCTAGTGCTAATTATGCTGCTTTAGGTAGCGAAAATGCCATTAGCTTAGTGGATTGGGCTATAGGCTTTTGTAACCAATTTTTATATAGCGGCACAACCGTACAGGGCGTGATAGTAACTATTTCATAACAAGGAGAAAATATGAGCACCACAACATTTAGAGAATTACCAGACATTACCAGCCCAATAGGGATAAGTTTTGTTAATACCGGTACCCTTACAGGAGTGGATAGTAAAATAACCTATAATAACCTTGTGGCCACCATAAGAGCCGATTTAGGTATACAAGATATACTTAACAAACTAGATGAAGCAGTAACCATTAAAGAGGGCTTAGATGGACGTATATCTACCCTAGAAACGCAGCTGGCAGTAGCTAAACAAGACATAGCAGGCCTAAAAAATAGAGTGGAAGTGCTGGAAAATAGGCCTTTATATACCATTCCAATCGGATTCGTTATTGGTGTGCCTAGCGGCAGACTTACTCCAAGTAGTATGGGTTTTCCATCTAGTTACGTATGGGCAAATATTACCAGCACCGTGCCTAACATTATTGCCGGTGGTAGCGTATGGATACGCACGGCTTAGATGTTTTACTTATAATGCTCTATGGTATATTTTATAGATAATTTTACATTTATAAAATATTTGCGAATTAATTTGACAAAATTTACTTAGTAGTTTACAATGGTAGTATGAAAGACAAAAGGAGTTAAATAATGAAATTTTTAAGTAAATTATGTGTTTTATTGGCCGCAATGGCAATTTTTGGCTGTAATTTAAGTAATGATAATAGAATAGAAGATAGTATTGATTTTAGGCCAAACGATAATTCTATTATTATTAGTATTGCAGGTAGTCATAGTGCGAGTGCATTATCATTTAATATTGCAGATGATAGCATGATTTTTACATATAATGGGGCGCGTATTCACCAAGGCATTGTTAATAATATAAGTAGCCATTTAAATATAAATCAAGATATAAATATTGTTGTTAATGCATCAAGTAATTATAATTTTATTGTAGAAATAACAAATAATAGAACTAGCAGTATAATTATAAATGATGATATTGAATTAAGGGGGTTAATTTTAGATAATGGAATACCGAGTTTTGCAGGTATTAATATTGGCATTAAAAAACCCGGCGAATTATTTTCGGTTAGGTTAAATTAATGTTAGACAACGCAACTGTTAGTAGTGGATTTTTTACATTTGGTGGCACAACTTTCAGGAGACTTGTATTCACTTTTAATGGTTCTCTTTTTTCGGCTGGCAGTATATTATATATTAATCCAGATTTTTTTCAAGATACTAGAAGAAGTGTTTTTCCAAATACGGCTAGTAATTGGCCAATAATTGATAATGCGTGGCCAACATTATTCGCCTTCAGGTTATCGCAACCGCCAGCTAATCCGGCCACGATGATGACAGCACGGCTTTATGTTGGCTATCATATAATACCGGATAGGATAGATCCCAACCAAAACCAATTAATTACAACTCCCGGGGCAAATATAAGGCCGGTACAATTTGGTTGGGTTAATCCTAACTGGTCTAACCCCAATGCCCTTGAAATTTTTTCAACGCCATCAAATGGTTTACTTAGTAATTTTTCTTCAAATCAACGATATGATGTACTTGCTAATGCTTTTTTTGCGGTTATGACGCGAGATTATTTTCAATTACCATGTAGAAATTATCCTTTAGGGAATATGATACTCCAAGGATAACGATGGCTAGTAGAGGTTTTAATCAAATTTGAGTAAAACCTCAAAACTGTCTATAAATCCGTAAATTACAATATCGTGTGCTATCCAGTCATTAGATAAATTTCATTATGCACTAACTTTATTTTCATTATTAAACTTAATTAATTCTTGCATATTTTACTACCTTTTAATTTGATTAGCGCTTGACAAATAGTATTAAATACGATACTATTAAGTATGGCCCATATTGATAAACTTATTGCTAAAATGAAAAATCAGCCTAATGGTATTACTTTTAATGAGGCCAGCAAGGTATTAGAGGCTAAAGGATACATTTTTATTAGACAAAAAGGTTCGCATTGCCAGTTTGTCAATGACATTAATAAATCAAGATTAACCATTCCAAGTAGTCCATCACCAATAAAAAGGGTTTATGTTACTGAAATACTTAGGCATATAGGAGAGCAATAATGACTGTGGAAGATTACTTACAACTACCTTATCATATTGTTATTAGGCATATTATAGATGGTACTGGTAATTACTATTTTGCTACTGTACGTGAGCTTGACGGCTGCATGAGCCATGGCCATAGTTATACCGAAGCTTGTGAGAATATTCAAGAAGCTATGTCTCTCTGGATAGAGACTAGCATTGAAAAAGGTTTTAATGTGCCTATGCCTATTAATGAAGATGACTATAGTGGTAAATTTGTAGTAAGGTTGCCTAAAAGTTTACATGCCAAATTAGTAGCTAAAGCTGCGGAGGAAGGAGTATCGCTCAACCAGTACGCACTTTATCGTTTAAGTGTATAAAATATGATAATAAAAAGTTAAGCATAAAGCTACTTAACCTCAACCGCCCTCTTTGGGCGGTTTTTTATTTACTAAGAGCATAAATAAATATTTATGTTCCTGTTGCTATTGCTAGAAATGGCGGTGTAGATTTTAGCCGTGATTTTCGTATCATATTACAAAGGCCACAGGGTGGCCTACATTTTTCAGCTAGGCTAGATTTTATACCAACTGAAAACCGAACAGGCCAAAGTATGAGAGTAAATTGGCAAAATATTAATAACGGCGCTAATCTAACATCAGGCTGGCCCTCTATAAGCGCTAATTCTAGGCAATCTATTGTGATAGCCAATGTACCGGCTTATATGCCGCGCATAAGACGGCATTTTGTCTTTGGCAATATGATTTTACTAGAGCCATAAATACTTTATTCAAGTAAATGAATCGGTTTAAACCAACGGCTCTTTAGCTACAAGCTTATCATCAGTGCAATAATTGCCTTATGCACTCACTATTGCACAAGCTAAGTTTTTACAAATGCCATAAATAAACATTTATGCAATGCACAAAAATAATTGACAGTGCATTGCATTGCACTTATAATTAGGCTATGCCAGCGCCTAAAAACATACCATTAGAGAAATATGCAGCTTTATTTGAGCAAAACTTAAAGGATAACCAAGTAGCCAATGCTCTTAATGTAAACCAAAGCACCGCTTGCCGTATGCGCAAGAAATGGAAGGATAATCTAAAATACGAACAAGCCATAGATATGAGCAAAAAAGATGTAGCTACAGAAGTTAGAGAGGATTTTAGTAAAGTTTTGCAAACAGCTCCGGCTATAGCGCCACTTCTAAGCAATGATAATGGTAATAACTTTAGCAAAGAGGTGATAGATAATGAATATGACCTTATTGTAACCTTGCGCGGCCTACGGGCAGATTTACGACAGTACCAGAAAGAAGGTAATTTACGCGGTGTAACCGCTACATCAAGAGCTATTAAAGACATCGGTGTACCATTCGCAGGTATAAGTAATCTTAAGGGTATTATAGATGTTAAGTAGTTTACTTAAAGACTTAAGCGTTATGGCTAATGGTATAGCCAAAGACATTTTAGGCGATAGCAGTGATAACTCGGCCACCTTACTACAGGATATTGCTAAACTAAATGTGCCTCCTGTTTTTATGCCGCTCTATAACTCGGCCTATCGCTATAAAGTGGCTTATGGTGGGCGCGGCGGGGCTAAAAGCGAAAGTTTCGCGCGGTTGCTCTTGCGTATAAGCTTAGAAAGAAAAGTGCGTGTATTGTGCACCCGTAGCGTGCAAAAGAGTATCAAGGATAGTGTGCACAAGTTATTGAGCGATATAATTAGGCAATACGAGCTAGATAGCTATTTTAAAGTTACCAATATTGGCATAACTAGCTTTAATGGCAGCGAGTTTATCTTTAAAGGCATAAGCGGCAACCAAGTAAATAGTTTACGCAGTGTTACCAATATTAACTACTGCTGGATAGAAGAGGCCGATACCATTACAACCAGCGAGTGGCAGCTTTTAGTACCCAGCATAAGAGCTGCCGGCAGCGAAATTTGGATTAGCTTTAACCCCATGCACGATGATGATATTATTTACAGAGAATTTGTGCTAAGCAAACCCGATAATGCCTTAGTAATTAAGGTAAACTACACCGATAATCCCTATTTGCCCGAAGTTTTAAGGGTAAAGGCCGAGCAGCAGCGGCTAGCCGATGAAGATTTGTATAAACATATTTGGCTTGGCCATACTACTGATATTATTGGCGATTACGCGCCATTTAAAAACTTAGCCACTATCGATATTAACTACTGGCCAGATTACGGCACTTCGGCCTTTATTGACCCTGCCTTTGATGGCCGCGACCTTGTAGGATTAAGTATACTTTACCGCAAACGCATTAACGATGGTACTATTGAGTGGCTTAACCATGCCGCCGATTTTGATTTTAATATAGAGGGAAAGATAGAGTTCCTCATTAATTACCTGCTTAACTTTAATGTTAGCAAGCTTTATATAGAGGCTACCGGCAACAGTGGCCTTGTGGCAAGGCTTTTCACTGATGAGCTAGAGAGGCTCGGCCATTATATGCACATTGTTAAGGTTAATGCTACACAAAGTAAGGTAGATAAAATTATGAGCAATCTCTTACCTATTGCCAGCCAACTTTACATTGACACCTCCGGCAGCCCTAATAGTATTAAAGGTTGGCGCTTTCGCGACCGTAATGGTAAACCAACCGATAATGACCACGCTATAGACGCACTTGCCAGCCACGTTAAGGCCATTATGCACTATAGCCAGTATGACGGGATTTATGATGGGTAGAGATTTATAATATTTGCTTTAGTTTTAGTTATAGTCTTAAATATGTTAAGTTTAGCGGTAGGCAAGTTTAGTAAAAAATCTTTGCTATTTGGGCTAACCATAGTGTTAATTGGCATAATTAGTATGTCTTACACTATATTAAATAATTAAAATGAAAGAAGAAGTTAAAAAAAAGGTGGCAGGCCAGTAACAGGCACAGCATTGGATAGTAGTATTACAGCTTTTTGCTATAAATGGCAAAAAGAAGCTATTAAGCAAAAAGCTAAAGAGGCTGGCTTAAGTTTATCCGCCTATATACTAAAAAAGGCCCTAGAATAATATTTTGTGCTTTAAAGGCTTAAAAAAATTTAAGCATAAGCTAATTAACATCAACCGCCCTCTTTGGGCGGTTTTTTATTTACTAATAGCATAAATAAATATTTATGCTTTAATCATTTATTGTTTACTTTAATTAGCATACCCGTTATAATAAACCGTGTCTATAATGGTTCATTTTTATCTCCAATTCTTGCTACATAATTTTACTCCTTAGTTATGTAGCAAGATTTTTATAAGGACGCTAAATGGGTATTATTAATAGAATATTAGGCGAAGATGGCCGGATTACAAGAGCAAAAAGAAGAGAAGAATTTGCCAGCAACCTTATAGGTAACCGTAAGGCTATGCTAGAAGCCGTTACTACGGCTTCGGCAATGGATACGGTCAGTTTTTGCACTCATTTTCCTACCGCCCGCCGTGCGTGGTTACTGCCCATAAAGACTGCTCTTGATAGCGGCATAACCTTTGATAAAGATAACGCTATAGCCCAGCAAATACTTACCGAAACAGATTTAATACCCTTACTTAACCAGCTTATAGACCCTATAAATGGCAATGACAATGACATAGAGCTGATATTTAACCAAGATACCGGTAAGTTTGAGCAAGCTACTTTTATTAATAGCATTAACAACCAACAGCCTAGCGTTAAGTTTAATTATAAAATCTATTTAGCAGCCAGCACTAAGCGTACTATAGCGCAGCACGATTTACTCTTTGATACTATCTTTTCGTTAGGCCTTATTAGCCAGCAAACCTTTATTGAAATTGAAAAAGACTCAGATATTATGGCCACTAAGCAGATAGAAAAACAGCTTGGTGATATAGCAAAAGAGGCTACTAACTTTGGCATAACCTTCCTTAAGGGCGCTAAGGCAGTGAATTTAGGCAAAGATGTAAAAACTTATGTAGATGTACTTGCCGAGCAACGCACTAAAATAGCTAGCGATGTTGGCATACCGCAGGCTGTGCTCTTTGAGCAAAAAGATGCTAGCAGCATTTTTAACGGTAAAACCAGCAACCAAATGCGCTTTGAGCACTCTATTGCGCAAATTCAAAGTAGTATTTTAATGCCATTTTACCGCAAAGCCTTTAAGTTAGTGCCGCAGCTTAGTGGTCGTACCTTTAGTATTCCGCAAGCCTTTGGCCGCGATAAAGAGCACTGGCAAACCTTTAATGTACAACTTCGTTCACTAATGGAAGAGTTTAGGTTAGAACTCATTACCAAAGAAGAGTACCACCAAGCTAAATTAAAACTAGAACAAGAGGTATTTATAAATGATTAAACAAACAGATGAATGGTTTAAAGTACATAATCCAAGTATTTATACACACGGTTGTTTATTTTTAAGCTTAGTGGCCACCCGCGAAGATTTTTCCAACCTAAGCCACGCGGCCATTAACGCCATGTACAAAGGTTGTGTAAAACTTGGCCATATAACTGATAACGGCAAGCTAAAGTCTTTCGTAAACAGCTATGACAACGTACTTAAGGCCATCGGCAGTAACTACCGCTGGGCTAGCCGCAGTGAAGCTAGGCCTTTTTGCAAAGACGAAGTAATAGGAATGGTACAAGGCAAGGTAGCTATTTTAAGGATAAAAACCAATCTTGGCAGCCATTTTGTACTTTGTAAAGATTTGGATACTTATGACCCCTACCAAAAACCGGCCAGCTATGATTTAGTCGAGGAGTATATTGACCGTATTGATTTACTCAAAAAGGTGGCAAAATGAGTAAAATAAAACTTATTTATAAGCCACTTGATAGTAGTGAAAAAGGACTGCAAGCCTATACATGCCACATGGCTGCCTTTGGTATTGGCTACGATTTTATGGCCTACCTTAACCAATTTGGCCATAAAAGCCTCTTAAACTACTTTTTTGGTGTTACGGCTAAAATTGGTGATAAAGAGTACAAGCTGGATACTAGTTTTAGTGTCCTATCACCAGACGACTTAGCTAATATTTTTGTTATGGTAGGTAAAGAACGCGGTAAAACCATTAAAATTGACGCTATATCGGCTAAGGCTGCTAACTACAGCAACCTTACTCAAAGTACCGCTTACTCGGCCTATACCGCTATGGTGTTAGATATGGCCATCGCTAAACCTACCTTTTTGACCGATGTGGTAAATGGCCTTAGCTTAGTGGCCGAACCCGCCATTTTAATTGATATTTACACACAGTTCAAGGCAGCCTTGAATTCCGATACCGAACAACTAGCTAGGGATATTACTAGCAAAATAGAGGCTTGCCCCGAAATTGTAGCCATCATGTACCCTAAAAAGGAGGAGGAAGATAATGGCTAACTATATAGCAAGATTCATGGAGAGCGGCCTTGTGGGTTATGGCCTTAGCGGTAACTGGTTGGTACGCAAAGAAGTTATTAATGCTATGCTTGATAGCTACAAAGATAAACCGGTTTTTATTAACCATAAAAGTGATAAAAAACCGGTTGGTAAAGTAGAGAATGCCTTTTATAACCCTACCGATGGCTGGTATTACGCTAATATTAAGCTTGATAGCAGCACAGCCAAAGGCTTAGTGCATGAGTTTGACTGGAGTGTTTCTTGCGCTTATTCGGTATTGCAGTATGACTATAGTAAAGCCCCTTATATGTACAATGGCATTTATTATAACTACGAGGTAATGCAAGGTGAATTTTTAGAGTTATCACTCACCGATAGCCCACGTTACGGGGACGCTAATATTAAAAGTTTAAATAATAGTATCGAGGAGGTACTTAGTATGACAAAAGAAGAGGCGCAAGCCTTGATAAACAGTAGTGTTGCCGAAGCTGTAGCAATGGCCTTAAAAGAGGCTTTACCGGTATTAATTAATAGCTTAAAAGGCGAAAAAGAGCCGGTTAAGCAAAACGGCAGCGCCGAAAGCCAATTCAAGACGGTAGAAATGGCAAAGGCCGAGCAGCGGTATAACGCTAATTTACTAAATGAAACCGAAGAGGCTAAAGCCTTTGTTATGGCTAACTTTAATGATAATGGCGATTATAAGCCGTTAGCTAGGTTAAATACAGCCTTAGAGGGCAAGCTTGGTGAAGAAAGGTTAGCTACAACCCTAAAACATCTGCTAATTAATAGTGGCCTGTATTACAACTTGCAAGGGTTAGAAGAGAGCATTGTTGATGGCATGAGCCTAGATGTACTTAGAGATAGGGCAACTCTTACTAAGGCCAAAATAGCCGAAATTAAGGCAAACTCGGCGGCGGCAGTGGCCAACGCTAACCGTAACAAAGAGCAAAAAGACCCATTATTGCTTTATTTTAAGCAAGATAAGGCATTTATTAAAAAAATTAACGAACAGGAGGCAGCATAATGAGACAGGCAGTATTTGCAGAACAGCAAGGGGCTGGCTTTATCCACATTAATCAAGCAGGCGGCACTACTACCTATAGTAATTTTAGTGGCCAGCCGGAGCAAATACCGGTACGCACACGCGCCGGATTAGGATTAGCCAGTAATGGCCGCTTTGTAGGTGTTTGTACCCAAAATGCCGCTAACAAAAATGAGGTAGCCCTTTGCGGTACCAATGTGGTTATTAATGTGGTGCTGGAAGATAACACGCCAGTGTTGCCAAACGATATGCTGGCCATTAATGAAAATGGCGAGTTTAGCCCTACTGACGATGTACAGCTGGCCGTTGCTGTAGCAACTGGTAGTAGCTTTGCCAGCCAACGTTATGATATGGCGAGCGATAGCATGGTTAATGAGTTTGTGGTGGCTGCCCGGCTAACTGTTAGCGTTAGCAATAGTGCTACTAACCCGCCCGATTTAACCGGCATTACCATTAGCGGCAGTAGTTCTAATATGACCACTGGCCAAACAAGGCAGCTTAGCGCTGCACCTATCCCTAGCGGAGCCAGCTTAGGTTCTTTAGCTTGGGCTAGCAGCGATGATACCGTTGCTACTATTGATAATAACGGCCTTATTACCGCCACCGCCGAAAGCGGCACGGTAACTTTTACCGCTACTAGTGGCAGTATAACCAGCAACGGCATTACCATTAATGTTAATGTGGCCAGCGTGCCAGTAACTCCGCCGCAACAAAGCAGCGAAGAAATTGCTCCGATGGGCACAAACTTAGATTTAGATATTGATACAGAAGATAAAGATTGGGCTAAGGCCACCCGCGAAGAGCGCATGGCAAGGGCCAGAGAGCTTGGTCTTACGGTAGCAGGTAATATTAGCAATGATAATCTTATAAAGGCTATCATTGAGGCAGAGGCTAAAGCTAAAGAGGAGGCTAAATAATGGCACTTAACAACCGTATAACTACATATAAGCAAGATGTAGCCAACATTTTGGTGCAAAGTGGCTACACCAGTGCAATTAATGGCACAAGGTTACAAATGCTAGCCGAAGTGCGTAATACACATGATTACAAAGAGCTAGGCACGCGCAGCTTGACGATAGGCCAAAGGGCCAGCCGCCGCGCCGAAAATAGCGGTACTAAGTTTATCTCTAGCAAAACCACTATTTTTGAGCGCAAGTTTCAAGAGGTAACCATTGGTATTAAAATTAATGAGCGCGATTACACTATTGCCAATGAAAATGGCAGCTGGCAACGGCAGCTCACTAACGAGCGTGTGGCTGCCACTAAAGCGCTATTAGAGGATATGGATAATCATTACCTTTGGGGACAAACTGAAACGGTAGGCGGTGTTACAGAAATAAACCCGATGGCGCTGTTCCAAGTCACCAATAAATATGTCTATCATGGTAGCAGTGTAGACATTAGTAGCTTTGGTGGTAAAGACCTTTACGATATGGTGGTTAGCTTAGAGCGTAAGCTTTCTCGTGAACGCGGTAATACCTTAGCTATTGGCACCGGATTACTTGATAAAATTATTGGTGCCAGCGTGGGGGAAAGCACCAATATACCGCTGCGCGAGGCATTAATTCAGCGTTTAAACAATGGTGAAGTTATGACGCATGAAGGCTTTGATATTGACGAAAATAGTAGCAAAATTCTGATATTTAACCGCTTTAGTCAAAATGCACGTATGATTGTTGGTACGCTGACCGAGATAGCCAGCAGTAATATGGTGCACTTAGAAGATGGCCGCTCTACTTTTGTAGAGCTATGGCGAACCATTGTGGGTAACTGGGAATTTGATACTAACGATGTCTACATGGCAGAAGCCACCGTTACTTATTAGAGGTTGGCTATAATCCTATGCCTGAATGTAAAAACTGTCAAAAATACGAAGAATTAGCCAAAAAAGTTGATTATATCAACCAAGAGCTAGGTATTTACGTAAACAAATGCAGTCGTACGGGAAATGGTTTATTCGGGCATATTAATTATATGGAGAGCAAACAAGAGCGCGATTTCCAACATCTTAATGTTAAACGGAAAGAGCTTAGAGATTGGCTTGAAGGGCAAATTATTAACAAAGAAAAAGGTAATGTTAATAGCCGCTTAAACCAGCTGGAAGATTTCCAGCTAAGCCTTAGTCCCGGTAAATTACTGTTGCGTATATCGGCAGTGGCCGGCGCCATAGGAATAGTTGTTAGTTATATACAAAGTTGGTTAATTACTATTATTAATTAAAATGATGGCTGTAATGGCCTTTATGAATACTCAAAGGGAGGGTTTAATTATGTTTAAATCTTTTGTCATTCGCGTGGTGCAAAAGCACTTAGTACCATTTATTAGAAAAGTTGCTTTAGAAGCAATTATGAGCCTAAAGGGGCTGCTTACCCCAGAGCAAGAGGCGCAGGCAAGGGCAGAATGCGACAAATGCGCTAAGGATAGCCAAACAGATTTAAAAGCTATTGAGCAGACCGAAAAAGAGGCTATTTAAGAGGGTAGCAAATATGAAAGCTATATATAAGCCTCCTTAGCCATGATATGATATATTATATTATAATTACATAGGGAATAGCTAATAAATTTATTAGCTATTCATTTAACAACTTCCTTTTTGCTATAAATAAGGAGTAATTAACATGAAAAATAGGTTAGATATTAGTTTAAAAGCAACTTTTAAAATTTTATTTTATAGGCTAGCGCTTAATTTAGGTCTTAGGCCCATTGATTGTCAACTAAAATATCGTTGTATACACTACAGTGATGCCAAAGATTATGAGGTTAGATATTATGCAATTAGGAGTAAGCTAAGGGCGAGCTTAGAAAGAGAAGACGCCTTAGAAAAGGCCCTTAAGGCTGAGAAGAACGTGCCATTTTGCCCCGTGTACCCTACCTGCGTAGATACTCGTAAATGTGAACATAACTTTTGGAATGCCTGTATCGCTAACCCTGCTAACCAACAAACTGTTTAATAGGTAAAGTTAGCAATAATGAGCGATTTAATCTCCTTTGCAGCGCAAAATCAGGGTATAAGCAGCTTCTTTTTTAGCTCCAATATCTTTAATGGCCAGCCCTCATTTTTACAGGCCTTACCTTTTACATGGGGAGAATACAGTACAGAAGATGGTATTATGCTACCAGAGCACCCGGTGCCCTACTTAAAGCTTGGTCAGTATACCCATATCACCCCCGTTACTATTAGCTTTAACGGCTGCCGCTTTACTAGCCCATTAACCGGCCTTGCCGGTAGCAACATGGCCTTAATACGGGCTCTAAAAGCCATGCAAAAGGTAGCGCCCTTACACTTAATAGGAACAAGGTTAGATGGTGTAGTTTTGTTAGAAAATGCCAGTGAAACTGTTAATAATGCCGACCCATTTGGTGTTTTTAATCTAACGCTTAGGTATTACGATTTTAGCGATTTAATCTTTGAAACCATTGGCGAGCCTGAAGATACCGAATTGGTAAGACCGCATAGCCGTATAGTGCATAGAGCAAGGGGTTAAAGATGGATTTATTAGCGTTAAATTTAATTTATGAAGATTTAACAGGAATTAGGCCAGATGAACAAACCTTAATGGTAAATGGCTTTGTGCTGCAAGCTCCAGCTACCAACATTGTTATTAATAACTCTGTGGTAGAGGCTACATTAGCTGGTAAAAGCCTTGTTTTAAGTAATGATTTTAACAAGATTACTCTCATAGTAGAGCACGCGCAGCCATTTATCATTAATAACAATGGCGATGTGGTGCAAATAGGTATATTTAAAATTAATAACCGAAGGGCTAACTTTAACATTACCAAGTTAGGACAGGACTACTGCCTATGCCTAGTGTTATAAACTTTGCAAGAGAAACCCTCAAAAACAACGAGTTAATCATTAACGGTATTAATGTTTCTAACTATGACTTTACCTGCAATCTTTCTATGCGTAACCAGCTAGATTTAGTGCTAAATGTTACCATTTATAACCTGCCTAAAGCCGTTTTCCTACCCAATGTAGGTGATAATACGGTGGTATTAAACATTAAAGGTATTACTTGGCTTAATGGCCTGTTACTGGGCTTTCCCACCTTTGCTATAAATCACTTAACACGTGAGCAGCAAGTAAACTTTCAAGTATCGCAGGCCGGCGCTATGCAAACTTACTCCTTGGCCCTGCGTGCTGGCCAAACACTAGCTAACATTCCCTTTTTTAGCTTGCAAGGGCCGGCGCTGCCCTTTAAGATAGACCACTCCATTAAAGATTTAACAGCTATCCAAGTGGCTAATACTTTAAAAGATAGAGGTGAGGAGGTGTATGTTATAGGACAATCACTCTTTGCCGGTAAACTTATGGTAGCCACTAGCTCAAATCCGCCGGCCCTGCCAGATACTAGCTTGCTGGGCTGCGCTGTAGTACAAAGATACCCAGACCAATTCGGAATGCTAAGTAGCGTAGATATTATCCCGCCGGAGCGTATTCCTAACTGCATTGGTAAACGGGTAAACATAGGCGGCCAAGATTATACTGTAGATAACTGGCAGTACAACTTTAGCCGCACTAACTTAGGCTTAATTACCCTATTTTTTAGGCAGATAGAATGGGCTTTAAATAGCCTACAAAGGTTAAATTAATTTTTACAGAAAATAGTATACCCTATCAACCCCTATTAATATTGCTCACATCAAAGTTAAAGTGTAAAAAATACTGCTTGCCTACGGTGTACTGCATAACTGCGCTATTGCCATCGTTAGCAAATCCGCCGGCTCCATCGCTAGTAAAGCTAATGTTTAAGCTGCCTATGCCGCTAATTTTACGCATTATGCTTGTAAAATCTTGTGTATTAAGGTTTTTACCAATATTGTTAGTGTAAGTTTGGCTTATAACATCATTTACGGCGTTATAAATTGCCTCTGTAAGGTTAAAAGGTATCTCTTCTTGTGCGTCTACAGAATAACTTACCATGAGCTCTACCTCTATGGGTTTGGCAAGGCTAAAGCTATAGTCTACCTCTTGGCCATTGTTAGCATTTGCAGTTACGGTAATAGCCTCATCATCATCGGCCACCGCCTCTTGGAAGGTGCCCACATCAGCATAGTTTACAAAATTATTGCCAATTTGCAGATAAATCTCTTGTAATTCTTCTTCATCGGTAATATCTTCATCGATATAAACCACGTTTTCAACGCTTTTAGTAACAATTTGTGAGCCGCTTTCGGTTTCTATAGTAACTTTGGTAACATACTGCTTAAAATCTAATATATGTGAGGAACTTAGCATTTTAGCGCGCAGACCAACAACAGTACCATTATTATAGTTAATGGCTCCGGCCTCCATACTCCTAAAAAGTTCTGCCATTTTAAGCCAGCTAGCCAGTACAGCGTTATTTTGCGCCACTATGCTATCGGCCACAGCCTCATTAATGGCATATAATGGTTCTCCTTGTTCACGGCTAAGCGTTAGGCCCATATTAACCTCTTGCTTGTTAAATATTTCTTCTATAATTTGCCGTTTATCTGCCGTTAAATTAGGCATTAGCCTTAATATTTCACCGCTAACTATCACTTTTTACCGCCTTTAGATTAAATTTCATTTTTTTATCTTCAAAGCTATAGATTAAATTATTATAGTCTATCCCTAACACCATAGCCTCGCGTTTTAGCATGGAATCCATATATATAATAAAATCGCGTTGCCCTAAACTTATAGCCTCGCGCATGTGTTCAGTCATGCGTATCTTAAGGCAGTACAGCCGGCTATCTTTAAGTGCTATTTGCCCATTATTTATCTTAACGCTATGATTAGTGTTAATAACTAAACTGTAAGCCATTATGGTAACTCCTTAGCTAAGGCCTCTATGCTTTTTTCAAGAGCGTTTAAAGCACTATTAGAGGTAGAGCTATTGGCTGCCCATTCGCCGGCTTTTGCAATAATGCTAGCCGTTAAGGTTGCGCTGCTACCCTCACCGGCCACAGTCATTAACCCGCTTTGAATAGCGTCAAGGTAACTAACTACTTCTCCCATAGCCTTAGCTAAATCATTAACTTGCTGCAATAAGGCAGGGAACAGGGTTAGAGTTTCTATATAACTTAACCCTGTTTTGCTTGGTATAATAAAACCATCTGCACTACCATTAGTAAAGCCATTAACAGAACTATTAACCGGCGTAAGGTTACCTTCCCCAATGTCTGCTGTGCCTTTATTATCTGTTCTTTTGGCCGGCATAATCCAGTTATTGGCCATAAGCAGCTCTAATTGCTCTTCAACTGTTTGTAGACGCCGCGCCATTTGTAGTGGTGCGCTCATATTAAGACCTTAAGCTCCTAAAGAATGCTTCATTATCGCCGCCTATATTTAGGTCTAACGTATAAGACGTACCAGTTCCATCATTAGCTACAGTTGGTGTAGGTGGTCCTGCTATGTTACAATCTGCCCATCTATGTTCTATTTGGCCGGTAACTCTGTCGGCTATCTCTATATCAAAGCTTAGGTTAGTAGCCATTAAATCATCTAAGTCTTGTAATAGGCTTTTGTCTAGCAAACTAAAGGTAATTTGCATGGTTAATGGTTCGCCTATGGTGGCCACTGTAGTTGTTTGGCCTGTAGGCAGCACATTTTTTTGCAAGCGCACATTATGCTTTGGGGCCAGCTGGGGTATATCTACCAAGCCCGCCTTTTCGTTTAAGAGTAAGGCCCCTAAATATACTAAGCTGGTGCTTAGTCCGTTATCCCATGCCATTAAGCTACCTCCGTTATATCGCCTAATACCTTAGCTATATCTAGCGGTATGCGTATGCTAGTGCTAAAGCCAGAAGCTGTTTTATTAGGGTTACCAAATTCATCTGTCTTTGGTAAATCTTCATAGTTAGTAAAAGTTGTTACCGTAAAATCATCTATTAACCCACGCTCACGGTAGTTGCGTAGTACGGCATTCCATACATTAGCAATGGCAATAAAATCTTGGTTACGCATTTTTTTGCTGCCATTAATGAGTAGCTGTACTGTTTGCGCCTTAATTTGGTTCTTTAGGTCTTCACGGATAAACCATACATTAAGGCCGCGGCCATCGCCGGTAACTAGGTTACCAATAAAAGCTATGTTTAAAAAGTCATAGTTAGCATAAAAGCCAATGCCATAACCTTGAGCGTTTCTAATATCGTTATCGTTATAATTAGGAGGCTGGCCGAGCATGGTATTTAAGCTGCCATTAAACTCACTCTTTAAAAAGGCATTAGGCCTATTGTAAGCGCCTAAAATGGCATACAAAGCATTAAGGCTATCAAAGGCCATTACCCATTCATTAGCCATAAATTTAGTGCCGTTATTTATTAGATAACTAGCTTCTCCGCTGGTAACTTCTTTATAGGCAATTAAGCTTTTACTGCTATCCGACCTTTGAGTTAAAATTATAGCAGCTAATTCCTTTTGCATGGCTAAGCCGCCAATACCTGCCAGTATAATATTACCGGTAATAGCCTTTAATTGGTCATCATTAAGCTGGCCAAAAGTTATTTCG
>WRBN01000013.1 GCA_009784515.1 Spirochaetaceae bacterium
CAGTTTATGGGCTGCGGATTCTAGGGGGTTAAATAACCCTGTGGTATCTAACATTTTTTACTCCTTAAGTAAATAAAATTAAAAGGTGAAAGTCATCTTTCATCTTCCGTTTCTTAACTACGGTTGACTATTTCTTCACTTGAGGAAATATTTTGGAAAATTTTGATATTTTTTAAGGTTGGTTTGGCTAGATAAAATTGCTAGACTAGCTAGCTATCGATAAATACTATTGGGACTATAAAGGGGTAGTTACCAATTTTTAATTCTTACTTCTTAATTTTTAATTTTTATGATAATATTATTTTTATGTACGATGTAGCGGTGATTGGGCTTGGCCCGGCAGGAGCCTTTTTAGCTAAATACCTTAATAAAAATTTAAAGGTTATCGCCATCGATAAAAAATCGCCGGCCGGCGAGGGCGGTTTTTTTAAGCCTTGCGGCGGCTTGTTGGCCCCCGACGCGCAAAAATCGCTCTCGATGTTTAACATAACTTTACCTAAAGATATTATCGTTAGCCCGCAAATTTTTAGCGTGCGTACCATCGATGTAAAAAGCGGCCTTACCCGCCATTATCAGCGTTATTATATTAATTTGGATAGGCATAAATTTGACCTTTGGCTGCTGGGCCAAATTCCACAGCATATCGAGGTGCACAGTAAGGCTATAGTTACAGCCGTAAAGCCGGCGAAAGAAAGCTACGAAGTTACCTATCAAGAAGGCCAAACCCTAAAAACCATACAGGCCAAATATATTGTTGGGGCCGATGGGGCTAATTCGCTGGTACGCCGCAGTTTGTATAAAGATTTTAAAATTTATAAATATTTAGCTATCCAGCAATGGTTTAAAGATGTGCATAGCACACCGTTTTATTCTTGTGTCTTCGACCCAGCAACGACCAGCTCTTATGCTTGGGGGCTTACCAAAGATGAGCATTTTATCTTTGGCGGGGCCTTCGATATAAAAACCGGTAAACAAGATTTTGAAACTCTTAAAGAAAAATTAAAACCTTACGGCTTTAAACTGGATAACCCCGTTAAAACAGAGGCTTGCCAAGTGCTAAAACCTTTTGGGCCGCGTAACTACTGTTACGGCCGTAACGGCGCTTTTTTAATTGGCGAGGCCGCCGGCTTTATTAGTCCCAGCTCGCTGGAAGGGATTAGTTATGCCCTTGATAGCGGCTACCTGCTGGCAAAATGCCTTAATAATACCTCTAGAGCGGAACCGAATTGGGCTTACCGTAAAGGCACCCGCAAGATACGGCTTAAACTTTTAGCTAAATATTTAAAGTATCCGCTTATGTATAACCCGCTGGCCCGTAATATAATTATGCAAAGCGGAGTACAGAGTATCCCTATTTTGAGCTAATAGTAACAAGGACCTAAAGTTTTTAATTATTGCTTTTTAATTCTTAATTAATTTAGTGTAGGTTTTGTTTGCTTTTGTGGGCAACCTATGCTATAATTAAACTATGAACTTTACAATAGATGTTAAATGGGACGAAGAAACCGAAAGATGGTGCGCTAGTAACGATGAGTTACCTGTAGCTGCCGATAGTAACAGCTACGATGCTTTAATCGAAAAGGTTAAGGTTATAGCTTATGAAATGCTGGAGGACAACCATAATGGAGCTAAAGCTAACTTATTTTTTGTTAGCGGTCGTGTTGAAGCTTTAAGTTAATTATGAATGGTTATGAAAAATTGGTTAAAGCTATTTTGCTTAAAAATGGCTGTTACTTTGTAAGGAGCAGTAAAGGTAGCCATGAAACTTGGCATAGCCCCATAACTCATAAAAACTTTACCGTTCCTCACACGATAAAACCACGTCATACTGCCAACAAGATTATGAAAGATGCCGGTATTAACCATAAGTTTTAACTATAAAAAAGCCACTCGGCCAAACTTTGCGGGCTTTGGCGGTAAACGGTATATTGCTGTTTAGCCCGGTTAAGTTTTGCGTTAAACTCTTCGGCTTCGTAGATGGAGAGGCGGCCGCAAAGTAAATCGTCTTGTATTAATTTAACAATCTCGCTTAAAAAAGCCGCAAAATAATCATCAAGCTCTTTAGGGTATAAGCTGTATAAGTTTTGTTTAGTTTTATAACCATTATAAAAACTAGCGGCTAACTCGTTTAGGTTAGGCAAAGCCACAAAAAATTGCTGCAAACTGCTGCCGGTTGTTTTAAAGATACGGCTGAGCGCTTCGGCTTCATCGGCTGCACTGCGCTCCGTAAAGTGGTAAGGCCGCACACGGCTCACGATAGTTTCCATCAGGCTTTGCCGTTCTTTAGCGATGAGGATAAAGTATAACTTTTCGCTGGGTTCTTCCAATATTTTAAGCAGAGCATTGCCGGCGGCGACCCCTATTTTGTCGGCTTCTTCGATAATAACGATTTTGTTATTTTGGGCATTACTGCGCGCCCAACTGCTAAGCCGCCTGATTTGCCCGATATTTACCGCATAGTTATCAAGGATACCCGCCAGCTCGAAGGCTTTAGCGTTAATAGCTTCAATTTCATTAGCGAGGTTGGTGGTGTTAGTTAAATCGAGGCTATCCAGCTGCTCGGCCAGCGGCAAGATGAGGGGTTTGGCTTTTTTAAAGCGGCTGTCATCGTCTTCCCATAAAAAACTATCAAAACGGCGCAGTAATTTACGTACGGTACGTTGGTAGAGGATTAACCCTATCGGGCTTTGATTAGCTAAAAAAGTTTCGCCGGTACGTTGTATTTCCGGCTTAAAGTAACGGCTGCCCAGCATAACGGTGTAGGGGCTAAGTAATTTACGGGCGGCGGCGCAGTTGCGGCAATCGCATTGCCATGCGGCCTTTTGGCTGCACGATAATGTACGCGCCAGCTCTAGGGCGGCGGTGAGTTTACCGCTATAACTAGGGCCGTAAAAAAGCATAGCCGGCGCTAATTGGTTAGTGGTGATGGCTTTAGTTAAGCCATCTTTAACACCTTTTTGACCAATGAGGTTAGGAAACACCGGCTATAACCTGCCAGCCGGCTTGTACCTGTGTGGCATAATATAAAAAGAAGTTGGCCAGCGGTGTGGTAAGCCACTGCGGCGCCCTAAAGACCGGGAACATATATATAAAGGTAATTAAAATAGTAGTCCATAAAGCTCCGCTGATGATACCTAAAAAGAGGCCCAAAAAGCGGTCGAGAAAAAGCAAGGGTAAGCGGCGTAAAAAACCAAAAAAGATATGCCGCAGTAAATCCAGCAGCGATAAAGCCATAAAAAAGGTAAGTACATAAGTTAAATTAAGCGCCCAATGCTGGCTGCCAAAAAAGCCCGAGATAGGAGTAAGGATAATTAAACTTAGTACCCAGCGGTGTAATAGGGCCGAGATAATCAGGCTTAAAATAATATTGGCAATATTACCGGCTGTACGCGTTAGTCCTTGCGCTAGGCCGGCGATAACGCAAGCAAGTAAAAAGCCTATAATTAATATATCAACAACCATAATGTTAGCCAGCGGCCTCTCCTTGTAGCTCTTTGATAATTTTATCGGCAATAAAGGCCGTAGAATTTATGGTGATTAATCCGCCAATCGCTTTTTTTAACGCTAAACGCTGGGTTTCATTTTCTAGTAAAGTATTGATGGCAGTTAATAAATTATCGGCGGTAGCCTCTTCGCCGCTTAAAATGAGACACGCTCCGCGTTGTTCAAGCAGTTTAGCGTTACGCAGCTGGTCGCCGCGCATACCCAGCGGGATAAAGATACAAGCCGCCTGCAAGCCGGCAAACTCCCAGATGGCCCCGGCGCCGGCCCGGCTTACCACGACATCGGCCCGCGCAATAAGGTGGGGCAGCTGCTCATTTATATAAGGAAAGGTTTGATAATGCGGCTGCTTACTTTCTTTGTATAAGTTTTTACCCATTTGATGGATAATGGTAGCTTTACCGGCTAACTGCGGGGCGATTTCTGCTATTAAATTATTTACCTGCAACGCCCCCGATGAGCCGCCCAGTGCTAAGATAACTTTATCGTTCTCTTTTAAATTGTAAAGTTGATTAGCTGTATCTGTTTTACCCTGCGCCATAGCTGCCCTAACGGGGTTGCCGCTAACGATGGTTTTATCTTTAAAACTAGGCTTTAAGCTCTCTTTAGTCTCTTGATACGGTACAAAAATAATTTTGGCAAAGCGGGCGGCAAGGCGGTTGGCTAGGCCTAAATCGCTATCACTTTCGTGAATGTACACCGGTATGCCCAGCTTAGCGGCAGCGATGACCGGCGGTACCGTTACAAAACCGCCCTTACTAAACAGTAAGGCCGGCCGTTCGCGCTTTAAAATTTTTTTAGCTTGTTTATAGGCTTTAAATACCCTAAAAATATCGCTAAAATTTTTAAAGCTAAAGTAACGCCGTAACTTGCCGGCGGTTATGCCGTAAAAGGGGAGGCCGGCTGCTTCGGCCAGCTGTTCTTCTACGCCGCCTTTTTGACCAATGTAGATAAAACTTAGGGGCTGGTCGTTAAGGTGGCCGCGCTGCTTAAGTTCCTCTGCTAAGGCGAGTAGGGGGTAAACGTGGCCGGCGGTGCCGCCGCCGGTAAGGGCTATCTTCATGAGGGTAGTATAGCAGGTTTTGAGAGGTGGTGTAAAGGTAACTAGCCGCACTTTTGCTTGTTTTTTTGCTATATTTAAGATATACTCTTAGCGATGAAAGAGGTGGTACGAACCAAGTCGTTTATAAGATGGCTTGCTAAATTAAAAGACCATAAAGGTAAATTTGCCATAGCTAAATATATAGAGTGATTACAAGATGGCCATAGCGGCGATGGTAAATATATTGTTAATGGTAATGGCATTCAAGAGCTTCGTGTTGGGTTAGGCTATAGAATTTATTACATAGAAAGAGACGATGAGATAATTATTTTACTTTTTGGCGGCAATAAAGATAGTCAAACAAATGATATTAAGCAAGCTAAAAAAATATTAAAAGAGCATGAGGAGTAAGCAAATGGAAGATTTAAAGGAAAGAACCGAAGAGCCGGCTGAACTTGGTTTAACAGAAGAAGATTTTGAAGTTGCCAAGTGGGATTTGGCGGAAATAATTAATAGCAAAGAAGATGTTTTGGCCGGTATAGAAGTAGCCTTAGAAGATAACGATTTACGCTTTTTGTTAAAACTTTTTGATGCTTTAAGCCGTAGTAAAAACTTTGAGCAAATTACCCGTGAGCTTAGGTTAAATGATAAAGATGGGCCATTTTTTGCTATTTTTACTAAATTTTTTAAAGGAGCTGGAAAGCCTTTACAGGTAGAAAGGGCTTAAATACTTATCAATTTAACCCCTAAAGCATTTTGTAATTTTTCAATAGTTTTTAGGGTGGCATTATTCTTACTAGGGCTTTCCAGTTTTTGGTAAGCTTGATAGGAAATATTTAGCCGTTTAGCCACATCGCTTTGCGTAAGTTTAGCCTCTTCCCGCACCCAGCGCAGCTTTAAGGCTAGGGCAATGTTGGGCTTAACATTGATGGGGTAGTAACCGGCTTGCCCTTCAAAATTGGTGGGTTTATTAAATTTTACCTCCGGGTCGGGTTCATCAAGCCAAACATTTAAGCATTCTTCGGCCATAGCCAAAGTTTCTTCTAAGGTATCGCCTTGTGTAGCAATACCATTTAAGTCGGGAAATTCTATCCAAAAACCTATTTCGTCTTCTTCGGTCTCATGTAATAATGCGTAATAAATCATATATCCCCCTGTTTAAGGCCAGCTTGTTTTAGTATAGAGTTTTTTAAACCTTTACCAAGTTCGTCTTTACCATGAATGGGTACAACCGTACCTCTTCCATCACTATGTTGCATAACATGATGGCTACCATTTATTCTTACTAACTTAAAACCTTTACTCTCTAAAAATTTAAGCATTTGCTTACCGGTCATACGATAATATACAACTTAAAAGGTGTTTTGTCAAGGGTGAAAAAGGGAGTGCCACAAAAATTATAGTTGACAATATGGGCCTTAATAGGTATTGTAGATTTTAAGGGGTAAATCAGATGAGTGAACAGTTAATACAGACAATTATACCAGCTATCTACTTAATAATAGGTGCGGGGCTTTCAGTTGTTGGTACAATTATAACATACCACTTACAAGAAAAGAGTAAACATAAAGCCTCTAAAAGAGAAAAACTTGAGCAATTAAGTAGAAATTTAACGCATTTATCGATTATGTATGGCAAAATAATTGCCTATATTGAATTTTTGGATAAAGAAATATATGCTGAAAAAATGTATGCTAACATAGAAGATGAAAATAAATTGAGACTAGATTTACTGACACAAGTAAAGATGGTTATTTATTTATATTTTAAGGAAATGAAATCAAGTTTTGATGAAATGAATAAAATAGCAGATAGTATTGATATGCTTTTTGCAACTTACATTAATGACAAAGTTTACAGCTTTGAAGCCATAAAAACTATTATAAGTGATGAAATTAAGAACAATAATGTAAATACTTATAAAGAAAAATTTATTGCTATAGATAAAATAATAAATGAATTACATCATAAAATTGAAACAGCTGCTCAAAAACTTTAAAATACTGTCTTGCCCTCTCTCTCAATCCGTGTTAAACTACCTCAATCAACCTCAAACAAATATTTAAGGAGAACCCCTAATAGCAGGTTTTACCTTTGCCAGCCGCACTAACCTCATCTTTTGTAGCCATATTAATCGCCCCTGCAAAGCTAAAAAATATCTTGACAAATGGCCTGTTCTAAGTTATTATAGGCATATAAAAACTTAGGGTGGCTGTAACCACCCTAAGAAAAATTGAAAACTATATTTAATATAGTTTTTGTGCAACTACGAGCAGTAAAGTTATGACTAACAGTGCTCGTAGTATTTTTTTATCTACACACATTTGCCTACCCTCCAATTAAAATTAGAACGGTACGCTAGCTGTTCGCCATTAGCCATTATGCGGCTAGTTATAGCTTACCACATAAAAATTATTTTAACAATCTGCCCTTGCCCTCCGTGTTAAACTACTTCAATCAACCTCAAACAAATATTTAAGGAAAACCCCAATGATAGGTTTTACCTTTACCAGCCGTACATCTCATCTTTTGTAGCCATATTAATCGTGCAAAGGGTGAAAATATCTTGACAAATGGCCTGTTCTAAGTTATTATAACTATATAAAAACTTAGGGTGGCTGTAACCACCCTAAGAAAATTTTTAACTATATATTTAGTATAGTCGTTGTAGAACTACGAGCATAAATGTCGCAAACAACACGGCTCGTAGTATTTTTTTCTCTACGTTCATGGTACACCTCCAAATTAAATTTGAAGCGGTACGCAAGGCTGTTCGCCATTAGCCGAGAGGCTAATTTTAATTACTATAGCATATAAAAATTATTTTAACAATCTACCCTTGCCCTCTCCCTCAATCCATGTTAAACTACCTAAAACAACCCCAATAATATTTAAGGAGACACCCTAATGGTCGATTTTACCTTTGCCAGCCGCACCAACCTCATCTTTGGTGAAAAAAAGATTGAAAAACTCAAAACTTACCTACCCAATAACGCCCGCGTGCTATTTTTATATGGCGGCGGCAGCATTAAAAGCAACGGCATTTACGAGCGCACCAAAGCTGCCCTAGAAGGACTGCACTTTGTGGAGTTTAGCGGCATAGAGCCCAACCCACATTACGATACCTGCATAAGAGCGGCCGAAGTTATTAAAAAAGAAAAACTTAACTTTGTGCTCGCCGTAGGCGGCGGCAGCGTAATGGACGCCAGCAAGTTTATTGCCTTAGCTGCCAAGTATGAAGGCAATGATGCGTGGGAAGATATTATGAATAAGCGCGTGCATATTGTGCCCGTAGAGCTGGGTGTGATTGCTACTTTGCCGGCCACCGGCAGCGAGATGAACAACGGTTTTGTAATTAGTAATATTGAGTTAAGTAAAAAGCAAGGCTGCGGCTCGCCGTATACGGTGCCGATGTTCGCTATTTGCGAGCCAAGCTGCACCTTAACCCTAGACCAACGCCAAACCACCAACGGTATTGCCGATAGCTTTGTCCATGTAACCGAGCAATATTTGGTGGGTCGTGAAGGCACTTACCTGCAAGACCGCTGGGCCGAAGGCGTGCTGTTAAGCCTGATAAACGATAGTGCGCCGGCCCTAATGAAAAACTTAGGCGATTTAGAAGCCCGCCGCAGCTTAATGTTTGCCGCTACTATGGCCTTAAATGGGTACATCGGTATGGGTGTGGGCGTGATGGATTGGGCTACTCATATGATTGGGCACGAATTAACCATCTTGTACGGTGTGGATCACGGCCAAACTTTAACCGCTGTGTTGCCTAGTTTGCTGCGTGTGCAATTTGATATTAAAAAAGAAAAGCTGGCCGTTTACGGCAAAAATGTTTTTGGTTTAAGTGGCAGCGAAGACGAAGTGGCTAAAAAAGCTATCGAGGCTACCGAAGAATTTTTTAGGTTTATTAAAAGCCCGGTACGTATCAGCGAATGCGCCGCTATCGCCGCCGATGCGCCCGAAGTAGTTAGCCGACGTTTTGCCGAGCGCGGCGCTTTGCTGGGGGAAAAAGGCAGCATAAACGCCGCTAAAGTAAAAGAGATATTGCTGTTAGCGCAGAAATAAATTGTACTTAATAAAAACCTCACTTACTTGGTGAGGTTTTTTAAAATTTGTGGTTAATGCCGGCCTCTTTCATAATACCGTTGGCGGTATGGCGTTTAGTTATCTTCCCATCAACGGTAATGTTACGGTTAGTGATGGGGCTATGCCAAATATCATGGTCGCCTTTGCCATGCCGCACAAAATAGCAGCCATTTTTAAGCAAAAGGGTTCTCACTTTCTTTTCGTAATTATCCATTAATATTATCTTAAAGTTTCTGTCCGCTCACTTACAAAGTGTAACTTAGCTTTAGCTCCATTATGGTTATCTTCTAACATTTCATAGGCCATAACCTTAACTTTTTCAATTAAAGCATCATAGCTATTACTTTCGGTGGCTACGGGTAGCTCGTCATTAATGGCGTACCAGCCATTGGTTTCTTCGTCCCAATCAATTTTTATCGTAAAGTCCATAAGTTAATTATAGCACAATTTAAAGGTTAAGGCAAAACTTTTGTTAACAAAATAGCCAGTAAAAACTAAAACCCTGCAATACAGGGCTTTAGTTGTAGTTGCTACATTAAATTTAAAACAAACCCGGTCCAAGCGGCAATAAACTCTAAAAAGGGATTTTCTTCGGCTATTAATTATTATCTAGTACTTATTATTTTCTTATTAATCTCTGGTATAAAAGAGTAACTGAAAGTTTACAGGGTCAAAAGGGGTGCTTAAATCGCTAAATTGCACCAAATAGTTTTGGTGGCTAAAAATGGCAAAGTTCCCGCTGGCTACTTGCTCACGAATGCTGGCTATTTGGTTTTGTGTGTTTTCAATCCTAGTATCAAAGTGGTCGTTTACCATTTGGTGCTCTTCTTCCGGCATGTGCTCTAAATAAAACTGGCGTTCGGCGTTCATAGCCTCTATGTTGGTAGTAATAAATTCCATCGCAAAGCTGATAGCTTCTATCTCGGTAAAAATAGAAGACAAATGGTTAAGCAGTTCGGTTTTATCACCGCTGGTGATGGTAAAGGCAATAAACTCTACCATACCATCGGCGCCGGCATTAAAAATTAAATCGCCGGTTTGCCCTTGCCAGCGGATATTATCATAAATAAACAGTATGCTGGAATCTCGGGCATTAATTTCGCTGGGGATACCATCACTGTTTAGTATGGCCGTTAAAGGGTCGCCAATGGCACCGTTAAAAGGCAAAAGGCTATTATTGCTATTGCCGCAAGCTGCTAAAATTAAGGCCATAATAATGGCTAAGGTTTTTAACATAAAAATCTCCGTTTTCTTTATATTTTGTTATTCTATCTTAAAGTTTATCTTTTTACAAGAGGCGTAAAAAATAGGCAACAGGTAATAACTTATAGTTAATAAACGCCGCCAAAGGCGGCTTCCTTCGGTTATTACCTGTTAATTATTACCTATTACCTCTTTGTTATTACGTATAATTAAGCAATTATTCAGTTTTTTAAAAAATACATAAAATTTCTTTAAAATTATATTGAGTTATTTTTAAGCTGTGCTATAATAAACAAAGGGGTACCAATATTATTAACGACATAAGTAGTTTGTTTGCTCTGGCTAAAGCTAAAAGTGGCGGGCGTATCAGTGTAAGTGCGGCGCACGATGAACACGTACTGGAGGCTGTGCACGAAGCTAAAAAGATGGGCCTTGCCGATTTTACCTTAATTGGTGATGAAGTTAAAATTAAAGCTATCGCCGAAACCTTTAAAATTAACTTAGCCGATTTTGAGGTGATTCACGAGGCCGATGTGGCTGCTTCGTGTATAATGGCGGTAAAGTTGGTGAGCGAGGGCAAGGCCCATGCCGTAATGAAAGGGCTTTGCGATACCTCTGTTATTATGAAGGCGGCGCTGAATAAAGAAGCCGGTATACGTACGGGCAATTTGCTTTCGCACTTGGCGGCCTTTAAGGTACCCAGCTACCCTAAATTGTTATTTGTAACCGATGCCGCCATTAACATAGCGCCCGATTACCAAGCTAAGCGGCATATCTTACAAAATGCCATTACGGCGGTGCAAAATTTAGGGATACCGGAGCCGAAGGCGGCTTTGCTGGCTGCTAAAGAAAAGGCCGATGAAAAAATGCCGGTAACGCTAGAATATGTTAAGCTGGTAGCAGAGGCTAAGGCCGGCGGCTTTAAAGGGGCTATTATTGATGGGCCGCTGGCCCTAGATAATGCCGTATCACGCGAAGCTTGCGCTATCAAAGGCATTAACAGCCCGGTGGGCGGCGAGGCCGATATTTTATTTTGCCCCGACATCGAGGCCGGTAATATTTTGTACAAAGCCTTAAACTTTTTAGCGGCTGCTCAAAGCGGTGGTGTGGTGGTAGGGGCTAAAAGGCCGGTTATTTTAACATCGCGGGCCGATAGTGTAGAGAGTAAGCTTATCTCTATCGCTTTGGGTGTGTTATTTTAAGCCGCTTGCGGCCTTTAGGGGAAAGCATTTAATTTTAAATAAATCTGTCATTGCCAGCGGCAGCGAAGCAATCCAGTTAAATATAATTTTTTACAAAGGATATAAAAAATGAAGTTACTCATTATCAACCCCGGTTCTACCTCGACAAAAATTGGTTTGTTTGAAGAAGATAAAGAGTTATTTAGTAAAAATTTACAACACGATATGGCCGAGCTGGCTCAGTTTAAAGAGCTAACGGACCAATACGACTTTAGAAAAGAAGCTATCTTAAATTTTTTAAAAGAAACCGGCGTGGAGGCCGGCGAGTTAGCGGCGGTCGTAGGGCGCGGCGGGCTGGTTAAACCGCTGGCCGGCGGTACTTACACCATTAACGAAGCCATGAAGCGCGATTTACACAAAGGATTACAGGGTATTCATGCCAGTAATTTGGGTGGTTTAATTGCCGATGAAATTGCTCAAACCATTGGCAAACCTTCCTTTGTGGTAGACCCTGTAGTGGTAGATGAGCTAGACGATGTGGCCCGCTTAAGCGGCCACCCGCTACTTAAGCGGCGTTCTATTTTTCATGCTTTAAACCAAAAGGCAATGGCGCGGCAATATTGCCGCGAGCATAACGTTAAGTACACCGATGTTAATTTAATTGTAGCCCACTTGGGCGGCGGTATTTCGGTGGGTATTCATCATAAAGGGAAGGTGGTAGATGTTAATAATGCCCTTGATGGCGAAGGGCCGTTTAGCCCCGAACGTTCGGGCGGTTTACCGGCCGGTGATTTGGCCCGCTTAAGTTTTAGCGGCAGCTATAGTCTTAAGGAAATACAAACGATGATTACCGGCAAAGGCGGTATGGTGGCTTACTTTAACAATAACAACATAAGAGAGCTGGAAGAACAAGCTTTAGCCGGTAATAACGAAATTAAAACCGCCATCGATGCGATGGCCTATCAAGTGGCCAAAGAAATCGGGGCGATGGCTGCCGTTGTTAATGGTAAGGTAGATGCCATTATCTTAACCGGAGGTATTGCCCATAGTAAATACATTACCGGTGGTATAACCGAAAAGGTTAAGTTTATTGCCCCTGTCGTGGTGCAGGCCGGCGAAGACGAGCTAAGGGCTTTAGCGCAGGGAGCAGTAAGGGTGCTAAAGGGCGAAGAAGAAGCAAAAATCTATTAATTAAAAATTCTTAATTGATAGTTATTATTTTTTTTTAAAGGAGACAGCGATGGATAAGTTTGGTTACATGGAAAAGTATGGTTATGAACAACTCTGTTTTTTTCACGACAAAAATACAGGCTTAAAGGCTATTACCTGTATTCACAACACGGTACTCGGGCCGGCTTTAGGCGGTACCAGAGTGTGGGATTACGCCGATGAAGAAACGGCGGTAGAAGACGTGCTGCGCTTAGCAAAAGGCATGACCTACAAAAGCGCAATGGCCGGCCTAGCTTTAGGCGGCGGTAAAAGCGTAATTATTGGCGATGTTAAAGCTATACGCAAAGACCCGGCTAGGCGTGAAGCTTTTTGGCGAGCCTTTGGCCGTTACATTGAGGGGTTAAATGGCCGTTATATTACCGCCGAAGATGTGAACACCAGCACGCAGGATATGGTGTATATTAACGAAGAAACCGATAACGTGGTGGGCTTGCCCGGCCGTAGCGGCGACCCATCGCCTTACACCGCGCTCGGTGTGTTTAAATCGTTATTGGCTACCGCTAAATTTGTTTACGGCAGCGATGATATTAAAGGTAAAACGGTAGCCGTGCAGGGGTTAGGCAACGTGGGTTACTACCTGTGTGAGTTTTTACACAAAGCCGGCGCTAAACTTGTAGTTACCGATATTGATGCCGACCGCGTTCAACGTGTGGTAAGCGAATTTGGGGCTAAAGACGTTGGTCTAGAAGAAATTTACGGCGTAGAGTGCGATATTTATGCCCCTTGCGCTTTAGGAGCTACCATTAACGATAACACCATTCCGCAATTAAAATGTAAAGCCGTTTGCGGCGGGGCTAATAACGTGCTTAAAGATGCGCCGGTACATGGCAAAGCTTTGCAGGATAAAGGAATTACCTATGCTCCCGACTATGTAGCCAATGCCGGTGGCGTAATTAACGTTTTTCACGAGTTGCAAGGTTATAACCGTGAAGCTGCCGTGCGTGATATAGAACGTATTTACCACCGCATGCTCGATTTACTAACGATGGCTAAAGAAAAAAATATGTTGCCGCACGAAACTGCCGATTTAATGGCCGAACAACGTATAGAGTATATTAAAAATACCAAAGCTATTTATTTGCCTAATAGAGGCTGTTGTTAGTTAAAAAGTGAAAACTGAAAGGTGAAAGCTGTTGTTTGTTATTGTAAACGGCAGCAAGTGTGGCATTAGGCAATTCATTTTCACCTTTCAATTTTTAACTTAATAAGGAGTTTTTTAATGTCTAAACAAAATAGAGTAACCTTCGAGCAAAAGCTGTGTAAAGGTTGCCAGTTATGTATCCCGGCTTGCCCGCAAAAAATTTTAGCCCTCGATATGGCTAAGGTTAATGCTAAGGGTTATAACCCGGCTTATTGTACCGATATGGCTAAATGTACGGCTTGCGCTATGTGTGCGCGTATCTGCCCGGATAGTGTCATTACAGTGGAGAGTGATGTATAATGAAAGCATTAATGAAAGGGAACGAGGCTATTGTTGAGGCCGCTCTTAAGGCCGGCTGCAAAGCTTTTTTTGGCTATCCCATAACCCCGCAAAACGAAATACCCGAGCATATGTCGGCCATTATGGAAAAAAGCGGCGGCCACTTTGTGCAGGCCGAAAGCGAAGTAGCCGCCATCAATATGGTGTACGGTGCGGCAGCGGCCGGCATTAGGGTAATGACCAGCAGCTCATCGCCCGGTATGGCTTTAAAACAAGAAGGGATTAGCTATTTAGCTGGGGCCGATTTACCGTGCGTTATCGTTAATATTTCGCGTGGCGGGCCGGGTTTAGGCAGTATTTTACCGGCGCAAGGCGATTATTACCAAGCGACGCGCGGCGGCGGTAACGGCGACTATCACTTGCCGGTATATGCCCCAAGCAGCGTGCAAGAAGCCACCGATTTAACCCAAAAGGCTTTTAATGTGGCCGATAAATACCGCACGCCGGTAATGATTTTGGGTGATGGTATCTTGGGCCAAATGATGGAGCCGGTAGAAATTAAAGAAATTTTGCAAGAAAAAACCGATAAAAGCTGGATAGCTAACGGCGAAGCCGGCAAACGCGGCAGGCGCAATATTATTAACAGCTTAAGTTTAGTGGCCGAGCAGCTAGAGCAAATGAATGTAGACCGCTTTAAACGTTATGCCCAAATTGAGGCTAACGAAGAGCTGGCCGAAAGCCGCGTGAGCGAAGGTGATGAAGTAGTGATTGTAGCTTACGGAATACCGGCACGTATCGCTTTAAATGCCATAGAAGAACTTAAAGCGGCCGGTGTTAAAGCCGGGCTTATCCGCCCTATTACTTTATGGCCCTTTCCTAATAAAAGTTTTGCTAACCTGCCTAAAAGCGTTAAGGCCTTATTGGTCATCGAGTTAAATATGGGGCAAATGGTGGGCGATGTTAAACTGGCGGTAGAATGTAAATACCCTGTGCACTTTTTAGGCCATACCGGCGGGGTTATTTTTGAGCCCGAAGAAATTGCGGCTAAGGTGCAAGAAATTTTGAGGGAGGCTAAGTAATGGCAAAAGTTATTTATGAAAAAAGTAAAGGGCTTACCGATTTTCCGCTTACTTACTGCCCGGGCTGTACGCATGGTATTATCCACAAGCTGGTGGCCGAAAGTTTGGTCGAGCTAGGTGTCCTAGACAGAACGGTATTAATAGCCAGTGTGGGCTGTAGCGTAATGGCTTACGAGTTTTTTAACTGCGATGCCATTCAGGCCGCGCACGGCCGTGCGCCGGCAGTGGCCACCGGCGTGAAACGCGCTAACCCCGATGCCGTTGTTTTTACTTATCAAGGTGATGGCGACTTAGCCAGTATCGGCACCGCCGAAATTATTCATGCAGCGCATAGGGGCGAAAATATTACCGTTATTTTTGTGAACAACGCTATTTATGGTATGACCGGCGGACAGATGGCGCCAACCACCCTTATTAACCAAAAAACCAGCACCTCACCTTATGGCCGCGCAGCTAATAATCAGGGGTTACCTTTTAAAACCAGCGAAGTATTGGCGCAAATTCCTTCGTCCACTTATATCGAAAGAGTGTCGTCGCATAGTGTGCCGCATATTTTAAAGGCCAAAAAAGCTATTAAAAAAGCCTTTCAAAACCAAATAGAGGGCAAAGGTTTTTCGCTGGTCGAGGTCCTTTCCACCTGTAACATTGGCTGGGGTATGTCGACTTTAGATTCTTTAAAATTTGTGGAAGAACAAATGATACCGTACTTTCCGCTGGGTGTTTATAAAGATGCGGGAGGAGACAAATAATGACTAAAATAATATTTTCGGGTTTTGGCGGGCAAGGCGTTTTAACGCTAGGCCAAATTGTAGCTACCATTGCGATGAACAAAGGCAAAGAAGTTACGTGGATGCCCAGCTACGGCCCCGAAATGCGCGGCGGTACCGCCAACTGTAGTGTTATTATTGCCGATAAAGTAATCGGCTCGCCTATTGTGGCCAGCGGTATCGATATTTTAGTGGCTATGAACGGCCCTAGTATCGATAAGTTTTTGCCAAAAGTAAAAAAGGGCGGCCTTGTATTTGTTAATAGCTCGGTTATTAGCCAAAAAATTGCGCGTGATGATGTTACGGTGGTAGCCATAGATGCCACTAATATTGCCAGTCATTTAGGTAATTTAAAGGTGCAAAACATGGTTATGCTGGCAGCTTTTTTAAAGGCCGGTACCCTGTTTACCATTGATGACATTGGGCAGGTGCTGGAGCAAAAATTTGGGGCTAAATACCCAAAGCTTATCCCTTTAAATATGGAAGCCGTGAAAAAAGGACTGGAGTAAACAGGGGCTTTGCCCTCTGTTTACTAGGTAATAATTACCAGTTAATAGTTAAAGGAAGAAGGTGGCCAAGATTTGCATCTAAGCCACCTTCTAGTTTAAGGAGAGGAGTGAAAAGCTAACAAAAATATTTAATTAGCCAACACACAGCATTATACCTTGTGGCTAAGCTATTAACAACCAGCTAATGGCTACAAATGTGTTAAAAATTTATGGCTGTTAGCAATGATAGGGTATTTTTGAAAAAAATGAAAAAATGCTGTTAAAAAATGCTTTAATAGAGTATACTATAAGTAAAATGAGTTGAAGAGGAGGGTAATATGAATACTAACGATAAATTAGCTGCATTTGGCAAAGTAGATAGCATTGATTTTGCCATTTATCTAAATCAAAAAGCTCGTGAACTTGGCAAAGAACCTAATGTAACTAAAATACAAAAATGGCTTTATATTTGTTATGGCCTTTACTTTGCGGCTTATAATGAGCAACTTCTTACAGAAAGACCAAAAGCTTGGGATTACGGCCCGGTATTTCCTCGTGTGCATAAAAAACAACTTAAAAATAAGGGTAGTTTAAATAATGTAAAGCTTAGCATGCTTGAAGAAGAACTTAAAAAATATAATGATGTTATTGAAGGTACTCTAAGAGTTTTTGGCGATTGGACAGCGAGTGAGCTTGTTAATTGGACACATGAAAAAGGAACCGCATGGGATAAAACCTATAATTTATTAGAAGCAAAATATGCTCCAATGGATAATTATGATATAATGCTCGATTTTAAAAAGGTATTGTCAAATGAATCATGAAAACGAATTTGGCAAATTTACTAGCGGAAAATCCAATATTAGTGATAAGATAGGCGATGACCCTGATTATGGGCGTAAAGAAGCCATTAAGAATGCAGGACATAAAACTAAGCTACTGCTTCATAGGATACATAAGATAGCCATAATATTTATATTAATTTTTCTGCCTATTTTGTTCCTTTTTATTTTACCGGTATCAGAGATGACTTTTGGAGATGATAAAGCTCAGCCGTTCTTTCAAAGATGGAGTATTGCTTTTTTATCTACATCGCGTACGGCAGGCATAGCGTTGGCTACAGTAATTATGGCAGACTTATTAAAAAAGTTTTTTGATTTTGCCAAAAAATATGCTAATAATGAAGATAAGTAATAAATGCAAATTTTTCTTATTAGTAAGCAGAAAATAATATGATAAATATTTGCAGCCTTAACCACTTTATAAAGGCCACAAGTGGCTTAAAATCCCCAATCCAAATGAGCGCCGGTTATTTTAGGTACTAAAACATTGCCGCGCTTTAAAATAAGGCTAATAATAACGGCTCGCCGTTCAAAGGGGCTAATAACTACCCAGCGCGGCGTAATACTGGCCCAGCCGCTTTGTAAAGTGCCGCTGGCGACACTTTTTACGGCATTTCCCCTAAAAATAACTATTTGATAACTGGTGGCGCCCCGCATTTCTACCCTAAAGTTAATGTTGTTAAGGGTAAAACCCAGCGCCTCAGCGCGGCCGGGATTGGTTACAATGTTATGGCGGTTAAGGGCGGCATTAATTTGTCCTTGCCGGTTATCTCTAAAGTTAATGGGCTCGGTATGGCGTTCTTCTAGGATAAAAAGTACTTCATCGCTTACGGCGTTAATAATAACAAAACCATAATCGATAGCGGCGGGGTGAGTAGCCGTGTAAAGATACGCAAAGTTACCGCTGTGCGACCAACCTACTCCCTCGATAATGATATTAGCATTATCTAAGTTATGGTTAAATGTTACTCCATAAAGAGGGTTTATTAAAAATAAAAATATTATTAATAAAATTAAATTATTAACTCTCAACGTTTAGTTCTCATCTATTAAAGTAAGGCTCTTTAATTTAAAATTTTTTTTTAAAAGAGCAAGCAGCTGCGGTTGCTTAGGCCAGCTTTGCCGGTAAACTTGCTCGTAGTTTTGGCTGGCTATAAGCTTAAGTTCATTATCGGTAAAAAAAGCTTGCGGTAGTAGCCCATTAAAATGTAAAAAATAAATTAAAAAACAGGGTAAGATATTGGGTTTATTTGCCTCGAGGGCCGTAAAGAGCGAGTTATATAAATTAAAAAAACGCTTATCACCCCCACCGGCCCAACTAGTGATGATAGCCTCGCTAAAAAAAGAAGCCAAATAAAAATTCTTTAAAGTAGGCAAATTAAAGTGGTGGCTAAGTTTTACATCGATGATATTTAAAAAATCGCCTTTTTTTTCTAGTTTAATCTCAGCCAAACTATAGGGGTTACTCAGGGCTGCTCTGCGGCCGGTAGCCGCCCCAAAGGCCGTCGCCCATATTAAGCCTTGCTCTTTGCTCAGTAAAGCTAGGCGGCGATTAGTTTTACCGTTATCTTGTTTGTAAAGTATTAAGGCGGTATCGTTAATATCCATAAATAAATTATTGATTACGCGCCGTTAGTTCTAGTTCCAGCTCAAATTCTTCCCCATCACGCCAAATGGTGGCCGTTATACGGTCGCCGGGCCGGGTTTCTTCTAGGGCCGTAAAATAATCGCTGGGGCGGCGCATCTCAATACCATTAAGTCTTAAGATAATATCTCCGCCTAAGTTTACGCTGCGCCCCGAAACACGTACGGCCGAGCGTGGATTGCCGCCTTGCAGGCCGGCTCTGGCCGCCGCTCCGTTGCGGGTTACCGATGACACCAGCAGTCCCTCGCTGATGGGTAAGCGGGCAAAACGGGCTAACCCGGCGCTTAAAAAGATGTAATCTATATCCAGTCCGCCGCGCCTAACTTCGCCGTAGAGCATAAGGTCGCCTAATACACGTAAGATGGTGCTGCTGGGCACGGCAAAGCCGATACCCACCGAGCCGCCTGAGGGCGAGTAAATCATGGTGGCCATACCAATAACTTCGCCGCTGCTGTTAAGCAAAGGGCCGCCGCTGTTGCCGGGATTAATGGCGGCATCGGTTTGAATCATATTCTGAATAATCGTACCGCCTATGCCGCGTAAAGGGCGGCCTAAGCCGCTGATAATACCGGTGGTTAAGGTGCGCTCAAAGATAAAGGGGTTGCCAATGGCGAGTACCCGCTGGCCGACGCGCAAATTTAGGCTGTCGTTAAAAGTTAAGGTGGTAAGCGGCAGGCCGTTGCTGTTAAAATAGACGAGGGCAATATCGTTTTCGCTGTCGCTGCCGATTACCTCGCCCTCAAATTGGCTGCCATCGGCAAGGCTGACAAAAACCCGGTTAGCCCCCCTAATAACATGGTAGTTAGTAAGAGCATAACCGCGTTCATCGATGATAAAACCGCTGCCGCTGCCGCCGCTGCGGGGAACGGCCTCAAAAAACCAGTTGTAACTAAGTACTTCGGTACTAATAAAAACAACGGCTTCGTTGTGGTTATTGTAAATGGTTATGTTATTAAGTTCGTCATCGTTAAAGTACCGCCCTTCGCCGCTGCTAACGGTAATGTTAAGACCGGGACTTTGCATAAGGCCGGGCAAGGGCGGCGCACTTTGAGCCGTTAGTTGTAAACGCCCGGTAATTAATAATAAAATGACTACTAAAGTTACACTAAGCAGGCACAAAAAGCTTACTTGCTTAGCGCTATAATAACGCACCATAAGTTATAATATATCATAAGGTAAAGTAATTTACTACCGGTAGAGCTATCTTTTTTTATCTAGTTTATTTAGGCCGGCAGCTCCTTTGCTTAAGGCCTATTGCCGCAGCTTAAAAATAGCTGGATATTATAGCTATATTAAGCGGTATAACTAAACATTTAAACCAAAGGCGGTACTATGGCTAACTATCTTTATCTTAACGCTAAATTAAAAGAAAGGTTATCTAAAAGAATATCTCACCACGAGTTAATCCAGCTGGCCAATGCGCCTAATTTTAATATAGCTTTAAAGTTATTAGAAGACGGCTACTACGCCAGCTACGCTAAAACCTACCGTAAAGAAGGCAGTTTTGCCAAAGCTGAGCTGGCTTTACTACAAGAAGAGATTAATTTGTTTAAAGATTTACAACCGGCTTTAGCCAGCTATTTGGTTAAAGCCTTGCTTACCGGCTTTGAAGTAGATAATTTAAAGATGGTAATTAATTTATGGTTTAGCCAAATGGTTTTTAAAAAACCTTTAAACGGCAAAACTTTATTTTTAGAGGACCTTATTTTGTGGCCAATCCCTTACAATCAGTTATTAAGCGCCGGCAGTTTAGCCAGCTTTAGCCAGCTGCTTAGTTATACCCCTTACGGCCAAATTATTATGGAGACGGCTAATAAAAATAGCTACCAAATTAACTTAGAGCTCGATAGGTTTTTCTTTAGTAAGTTATTATTAGCCATTAACCAACTAACCGGTACCGGTAGGTTAGCGGCCGGCCGGTTTTTAAGCAGCTGGCTAGATTTTGAAAATTTAATTAACGCCGTCAAGCTGCGTACCTCTACGGTCTTAATTTTAGAAGAGCTTTATTTAGAGGGCGGTAACTTAACCTTAGATAATTTAAAGGAGTTATCGGCTTACGATATAAAAATTATTAATTATCTCAAGGTAAACTATCATCTTAATAATCCGCAGCTAGAGTATAATATAGTTAGTTTTATAGAGGCCGCTAAAACGAGTGTTTTAAAGGAGCAAGCAATTAATATGCTGGCCGATAAAAAAGCCAATGTAACCAGCGTAATGGCTTATTATTGGCTGGTTTTAGCCGAGTTTAAAGAAATAAAAACTATTTTACAACACCATTATTACCAAAGTTAAAACAAAATAATTAATTTTGAAAGATAACATTAGATTTTTTTTAAAAAAATATGAAAAAAAAGTTGCTAAATTTGTACCTTCGTGTAATACTTAACAAAGGGGAAAAATGTACAGTAACAACGGCAAACTAATGGTATATCTTGATGGCAGTGAGGAAGCTTATATTGCTTTGCTGCATGCCATCTATTTAGCTAAAAGGTATTCTTCTACGCTTTATGGTATTAGCAATGTTAATACGATGGCGCTGGAAGAATTGGTTAAGGCCGGTATTTTACTGGAGAGCGAGCGGCAGGAATATCAAAGTAATATCAATGACGATGCCGATAGGCATTTGGCCCAATTTACCGAGCTGAGTAAGCTTAAAAACATCAGCAGTATGGCCATTAAGGTAAAAGGCAATGCCTCTTTAAATATTAATGCGGCGGTGATAAAGCACCAAGTAGAGCTGTTGGTGGTAGGCGAACTAAAATACCATAAAAGCGCCTATAACGAGGTGGAGCACATTATTAAGTTGGTTCCTTGCTCCACCATTATTGCTAAAGATAGCGAACGTATTAAAAAGTTTTTTTATGCGGTTTAATTGGCTGGTTTTGCAGCTAGACAATAACCGCATGTTAGTGTTATAATTATAGTTTGTCATCTAATTTTAAGGAGAAGAAGATGGGGATCTTAGCTAATCTTACCGAAAAAAATATTAAAGTGCCTTTGCTGGCGGCCACTAAAGAAGAGGCCTTGCACGAGCTGGTTACGGCCTTAAGTAAAAATGTAGCCATTAGTAATGTGGCAGAGGCCTACGAAGCGGTGCTTAACCGCGAAAAGCAAGGCAGCACCGGGCTGGGCGAAGAAATAGCCATTCCGCACGCTAAAACGGCGGCGGTAGAAACTATCGAGATAATGGTAGGGATTTCGCCTAAAGGGATTAACTTTAATAGCCTAGACGGCCGGCCGGTTAAAATGTTTTTTTTAATTTTGGCCAATCCCAACTATGCTTCGGCCCACATTGAGGCGTTAAGCGAAATAGCTAAAGCTACTCGTAATAAAGTTTTTTGCCGTGATTTAATATCGGCTGCCAATGTGCAGGAAGTTTTAACCGTTTTTAACAATGCCAAATAGCCTTTATTACAGTTTATGGCAAGGGTCTCTTACGGCAAAGGACTTTAAAAAAGCTACCTTTTTTTTAGATACTTTAGCTGTACTCAATTTGCCTGTGCATTACCGTTATGCGGCCTTAAAAGCTTGTGCTAATTTAGATGGAAATGCAGATGAGCAGCTGGCCGCCGGCTTTTTAGTGGCTTTAGTGTTTTATAACTATAGCTTAGGCAGCTTAGCTCTGCCTGCCGCTAAGGTAACAACTTTAGCGGAGGAATGGGTAGCCGCCTTAACGTTAAAACTGGCCATAGCCCAAGATGTTACAGATGACCAATCGGCCGAGCAGCTGAGTTTAATGACAGAGCTAACTAAGCTGACGCAATCCAAGCTAAGCGACCTTTTAGCCGGCAACTGGCATAAATTGCCTTTATTTATGGATAATAAAGGCTTAATTTACCTGAGCGGCCATCGGCATTTTGAAGAAGAGTTAAAAACTAATTTATTAAATTTTTTAAAAACCGATAGTTTATTGCTGATGAATAACGGTTGGCCGGCCGGCTTAAGTAACAGCTTAGCCAACAGCCGGTTAGTTAGCGATAAAGACGACCCGCAGGCCCTTTACCACAAAATTTTTGAGGCTGTTCCCATTATTTTGGCCTATAAATTATTAATTTTAACCGGCGGGCCGGGTTACGGTAAAACAACGGCGCTTAGTTATATTATCGAGGGGTATCTGCTGGCTAACAGCAATAAAGATTTGGCTATTTATCTTACAGCCCCTACCGGGCGGGCGGCCAGCCGTATGGCCGAAGAATTACAGCGCAACGAGGCCATCAAACCTTACATTAAAGCCACCGGCACTTTGCATAAATTGTTGGGTTATAACCCCGGCGACGCCGGTTATTATTATAACGAAGAGCATAAACTTAAAGCCGATTTAATAGCCATTGACGAAAGCAGTATGCTCGATTTTTATTTGTTTAACGCCCTGCTTAAGGCCTTACCGGCCGATTGCCGCCTCATTTTAATTGGCGATGCCAATCAGCTGCCCAGCGTTGGGGTAGGGGCTATTTTAACCGAGCTATTGCACAGCAAACCGTTGCAGCCGCAAGTGGTTAGCTTAACTAAATGTTACCGCTCCGATAGGCAAATCCTTAACTTTGCTACGGCTGTGCTTGGCGCTAAGCCGGCCGCTATTAAAGCCGCTAAAGAAGAGCTGGTTAATACCCAAAGCGATAAAGTTACTTTTTATAATTTTAACCAATTAAATTATACTATTTTTATTAAGCAACAGGCCGATTATTATAAAAATTTATTTAACGATACTCAATCTCATAAGTTGTACGAAGCTTTGGCTAAATTTATTATTATTACCCCTTTGCGGAGTGATGGCCTTTATAGCAGCGATAACTTAAACACAGCCATCAGTGAGGGTATTAATAAAAAAGATATTTATACCGGGCTACCCATTATGGTAACGGCCAACCTGCCTAACCTCGAGCTAAATAACGGCGACCGAGCGGTCATCATAGAACAAGACGGCAGCTATTTAGCTTGCTTTGGCGATAAAGTTGTCCCTTTGGCGCTTATTAACCACTGGCAGGTGGCTTACGCTATTACCGTGCATAAAAGTCAGGGCTCCGAGTTTAACGAGGTTTGTTTGGTTATTCCTTACGGCAGTCAACGCTTGTTTGATAATAAATTATTTTACACCGCTTTAACAAGGGCTAAAACTAAGGTGCGTATTTTTGCCGATGACGAAGAGCTTATTAATGTTAAAGCCGGCCGGGCCAGATACTCAGGCTTATTTGCTAAAAATTAGTAGTTTTTAAGAGCCTCCTTAATATAGTGCAATTCGTAAAATATTGCACTATATTATTTTATTATTCGTCTATAAAAGTTTTATTTTGAGTGTTATAATACTTTACAAAAAGTGATTATTGATATATAGTCTTTATAAAAGTACGTACTAAAATTTCAAAATATATACTTATTAAAGTATAAGGAGAGTATTATGTTTAAAAAATTAATTATTGTATTATTAATAGCGATTGCCTCTTTGGGATTGGTGGCTTGCGCTCAAGATAACGATAATACCGGTTACGCCGTTGTGTTTCAGGCCCTTTTAAGTACTGAGAGTGAAGCGCATTTTATGAGTTCGGCCCAATTTGATGCAGCTAAAGATGCGATTAATGCCCGTGTTGCCGAGCAGGATAACTTTATGGGTATAACTTGGTATGGAATGGAAGTTACCAGCGGTACTCTTACCATCAATTACGAAGGAGGCAGTGTTACTCTTACTCCGCTTAATGGGGAGTTTGACCTATTCAGAGGTGATAAGAGCAGAATTAGAGAGATTCTTAGAGATGAAGGCCATAATATAAATTAAAAGGTTTTTAATAGGGGAATACATCTTTCTTTAAAATTATTTAACTCTTTAGGGCCATAACTTTTTTGTTTTGGCCTTAAGTTCTTAGCGTTTTCCCCTAAATTTAACATTAAGTTACGTTCCAATAATTTTTTTTTAAGCAGTTCGCTCCTTAGTTGCTCGCCTAAATGGTTTACGGCTAAAACTTTTTTTTCTTCTAATTTTTGAGCCAATAATAAATCTAAAGTAAAAACTAAATCTTCTTCAGTAATGTGGGTAATGATATAATTATCGGCGCTTTCTTTTTGGCTGCTGGTAGTAATTTGCCGGCCATAGCTCATCGGCCGGCTAAAATGGTTGGCCACTAAATATAAGGGCAGCTTTAACTTGGCGGCTTCATCTGCCAGCCAGCTTACGGCCAGCTGCGGAAAGTTATCGGCATCAATAAAAAGCTGTTTCATAGCTATCTATGCCAAAGTTTATTCAAAATCGGCGGCATCGGCTAGGGTTAAAGCGTCTACGACTTCGGTTAAATCGCCGTTCATCACTTGGTCTAGTTTGTACAGCGTTAAGTTAATACGATGGTCGGTTACCCGGCTTTGTGGAAAGTTATAAGTGCGTATACGCTCGCTGCGGTCGCCGCTGCCCACTTGGCCTTTACGGCTGTCGCTGCGTTCTTTGTTTTTCTTTTCGTTTTCGGCCTCAAAAAGGCGGCTGCGTAAAATGCTCATGGCTTTTTCGCGGTTTTTAATTTGGCTGCGGCTATCTTGCATAGCCACCACCACACCGGTAGGAATGTGTGTAATACGCACGGCGCTATCGGTTTTATTAATGTGCTGGCCGCCGGCCCCGCTGGCGCGGTAGGTGTCTATGCGTAAATCTTCTTTGCGTATTTCAATATCGGTTTCTTCGGCTTCGGGCAGGACGGCTACGGTGGCGGCGCTGGTTTGCAGGCGCCCGTTGCTTTCGGTTACCGGGATACGCTGCACACGGTGCGCGCCCGATTCGTACCGTAGTTTGCCATACACGCCATGCCCGGTAATGCTAAAAATAACTTCGCGAAAGCCGCCAATCTCGCTTTCGTTTACATCGATAAGCTCATATTGCCAGCCCATATTTTCGGCGTAACGGGTGTACATTCGGTAAAGGTCGGCGGCAAAAAGGCCGGCTTCTTCGCCGCCGGTACCGGCGCGTATTTCCATAATAATATTTTTACCGGCTAAAGGGTCGGGCGGGATAAGCAGTAACTTTAAGGCCTGCTCTTGCTGCTCTAGGCTCTGGTTAAGCTCGGCTATTTCTTCTTGGGCTAAAGCTTTAAGCTCGGTATCTTCTTCGCTTTTGGCATACTCTTCGGCGCTGCTTAATTTTTGAGCAGTTTGGGTATAGTTGTTGTAAGCCGTTACCACACTCTCAATTTGGGCAAATTCTTGACTGAGGGTTCGGTAGCGTTTTATGTCTTTCACCACATTGGGGTCGCTAAGTTCGGTGTTTAGCTCGCGGTGGCGGGCTAAAAAAGGCTTAATTTTTTCATTAATGTTTTGCATGGCTGTTAGCAGTATACCAAAGGGTGTAATAATTTACAAGGGCAGGCCTATGGTTTCTTCATAATATAGGGAGTGTACAAAAGCTGTCTAAACTGTTAAAATAAATGAATGGAAGAGAGCAAAAAAATGATATGCCCTAAATGTGGAGAGCAAACTGGGCAAATGAAAAAAGGTTTTACGAAAGCTGGAAGTCAGAGATTTCTATGTTATATATGTAAGCATACATATACTCCGATTAAGAAAAAATGGATATACAGCGAAGAAGAAAGAAAAGAAGCCAAAAAGCTTTATTTTCTAGGGAATACAGGTAGAGGGGTAGGAAAATTTTTTAATATGCACCAATCAAATATATATAGATGGCTTAAAGAGGAGGAGGTTATTAAAAAAAAGCCATAAAAAGGTACAAAAGAGCCGTAAAACCAAAAGAAAAGCTTTTGAGCTTGATGAATTGTATTGGTTTATAGGTACAAGAAAAGGTTACGAGAAAGGCATAAACACCTATATTATGACAATGGTTAGCAGAGAGCCTAGGCAAATATTAGGTTTTGAAGTTGGTACATCTGTTAATGTAGGGCAAATTCAAAAGATTGTCGATAGCACATATAACGCAAGTAATTATTACACAGATGGTTGCCCTGTTTATCAAGCTGTGGACTTCTTTAAGGGTAAACTTATACAAAACATTAATGATAAAAGTGATACTTATATTATTGAAGGAACTAATGCAGATATAAGGCATTATGTGGCGGGATTTAGGCGAAAAAGCAGATGTTTTTTTAGAAAAGAGGAGACGTTAAAAGTCGTACTTTGTATATTTATAGATGCCTATAACAAGTTTGGGGAAGCCAAATATAATTTCTTTAAAGAAAGACCTTACCTTAATCCTAAATATTATCGTGAATTTAAGTTTTCTCTTATTGATTTTCTTTAGGCACTGTTTGTACACTCCC
>WRBN01000014.1 GCA_009784515.1 Spirochaetaceae bacterium
CCTTGTGCATTTATGGCTATTAGTAATAAAGCTATAGTTAATATTTTTTTCATAGTAATAGTTTAGCATAGTTTGCGGTTAAAGTAAAGTAGAATTTTTATTTACGAACTACCTTTTTAATTAAAAATTAAGAAGCTGTTCGCATAGAAATAAAATGCTAATAATCCTCCTAGAAAACAGCAGAAAAAGATATTTAAAAAGATAGAACCGCTAAAAACGCCAAAAAAAAGAATTCAAGGTAAGGGTTATAACCACGAATGACACACTGGGCCGAAGGGCTAGCCACGTGCTGCACGAATGAAGTCGATTTTATTCGTGTGTTTCGTGTCATTCGTGGTAAAATTTTCTTTATGAGAACAGGCTCTAACAATTAATAACTAAAAGTAAAAAATTCTTAATTTCCTCACAAACCCCGCCCCAAAAAAGATTACAGTAGACAAGCGTTACCTTATTTATTATCTTTATAGGCAAGGAGAGTTACCATGCCCAATATTACCCCAGTAGATGCCGTATTGCCGGCGCGTTTGCCTATTATTGCTTTGCACCTTAAACCGATATTCCCCTCTATCTTTGTGCCCATTTTGCTTAACACCGAAGAAGATTTAAAAGCCATTCAGCTGGCCCACGAAAACGGCGGTTATTTGGGTTTTGTGCTGGTTAAAGATAACGAAGCCCCCGTTACCTACGATAATTTATATTCTATCGGTACCGTAGCCAAAGTGGTTAAAGAGGTTAAATTGCCCGACAGCGCAGGCGCCGTTAATGTGTTTATTAACGCTATTAAAAGATTTAGCTTAAAAAAATGCTTAAACAAAGATTTACCTTTGCAGATAGCCGCCGAATACCTTGATGACCTGTACGAGCCGGATAACCTAGAAATTAAAGCCATGACGCGTTCGTTGATTAGCGAGCTTAAAAGTATCTCGGATAGTAATCCCTTTTTTAACGAAGAAATGCGGCTTAACATGATTAACGTTGACCAACCCGGCAAGATAGCCGATTTTGTGAGCAGTATGTTAAATACCGAGCGCGAAAAACAGCAAGATATTTTAGAAACGCTAGATATTAAAACCCGTCTTACCAAAACCTTAATGCTGATTAAAAAAGAGCAAGAGGTACAAAAAATTCAAAAAAAGGTGAGCCGCCAGCTTAACGAACGGGTGGCTAAAAGCCAGCGCGAATATTTTTTGCGTGAAGAACTTAAATCTATCAAAATAGAGCTGGGTGAAGACGATGCCAAAGGCAGCGACTACAAAAAATTTGCCGCCGCCATCGAAAAATTAAAATTAAGCGGCGAAATTAAAGAACAAGTTTTAAATGAACTGGAAAAACTTGCTACCATCGACCCGCAATCCAGCGAGTACGGGGTGGTGCGTAACTACCTCGAAACGGTGGTGGCCCTGCCTTGGCAGGCCGAAGATTACAAAGAGATAGATTTAGCCAAAGCCCAAAAAATCCTCGACCGCGACCACTACGGCCTCATCGATGTCAAAGAACGTATTATGGAGTTTTTAGCGGTACGCAAACTTAAAAAAGATGCCAAAGGCAGCATCATCTGTTTAGTCGGCCCGCCCGGTGTGGGTAAAACCAGCATTGGTAAAAGTATCGCCGAAGCTTTAGGCAAACCGTTCTTTAGGTTTAGTGTAGGCGGTATGCGCGATGAGGCCGAAATTAAAGGCCACCGCCGCACTTATGTGGGGGCAATGCCCGGTAAAATATTACAAGGATTAAAAATAGCTAAAAGCAAAGCCGCTGTTTTTATGCTGGACGAAGTAGATAAAATGGGCACCAGTTATCATGGCGACCCGGCCAGCGCTTTATTAGAAGTGCTGGACCCCGAGCAAAACCACAGCTTTAGGGATAACTACCTCGATTTACCGTTCGATTTATCGGATACGCTGTTTATTTTAACGGCCAATACGTTGGACACCATTCCTATCCCGCTGCTAGACCGTATGGAGGTTATCCGCCTTGCCGGCTACACCGAAGACGAAAAGGTAGAAATTGCTAAACGTTACATCGTGCCTAAAAGTTTAAAAAAGAACGGCCTTGATAAAGCTAACATTAAATACGACCGCCCCGCTTTAAAAGAAATCGCCGGCGGTTACGCCCGCGAAAGCGGTATGCGTAACTACGAAAAGTTAATTAACCGCATTAACCGTAAGGTAGCGGCCCAGCTGGCTTTAGCCACCGCCGAAAAACCTTTTGAGCCGGTGAAAATTGAAGTGGCTAACCTCGAAAAATATTTAAAGCAAGCCCCCTTTAACAACGATGAAAGCCGCAAAATAACCCGGCCCGGTACGGTGATTGGCCTAGCGTGGACGAACTTTGGCGGCGACACCTTAATGATAGAAAGTGTGGCTATTCCCGGCAAAGCCGGCCTCGAGCTTACCGGCCAAATGGGCGAAGTAATGAAAGAAAGCGCCCATTTAGCTTACAGTTATGCCCGCCTTGCCGCTCCTAAATTAGACGCACGTAAAGATTTTTTTGATAAGCACACTATCCATTTGCACATTCCCGCCGGAGCCACCCCTAAAGACGGCCCCAGCGCCGGCATCACTATGGCCAGCGCCCTCATTAGCTTGGCTAGCGGCCGTAAAGTAGCCAAAGGGTTTGCCATGACCGGCGAGCTTAGCCTTGTGGGCAACGTGCTGCCCATCGGTGGCCTAAAAGAAAAAACACTGGCGGCCCGCCGGATTAAAATTAAAGATATAATTATCCCCAAAGCTAACGAGCGCGACTTAAGTGAGATTGACGATACCATTAAGGAAGGTATTACCTTTCACCCCGTTAGCCACTACGATGAGGTAGCTAAGCTGCTGTTTAGTTAGCGGGTTAGCAGTGGTTAAGTTTTTTTGGCTTGACTTTAACTAAAAAATAAGGTATTATAGGGGTATAAAAACTGAGGCTGGCAAAGCCAGCCTCAGAAAAATGTAAAGTTATTTTTAATATAACTTCTGTAGTGCTACTACGAGCAGATATGCGGTAAACAACAATGCTCGTAGTAGTGTTTTTTCACTTACATACATTTTTTACACCTCCTTAAGTACAAAATTACAGGTTTTGCCTGCGGTTTTCCTACCTAATTCAGCGTTCTGCTTACCAAACCCACAGCGGGGCTCTAGGTAATATATTAGCATATAACAGCTTTTTTGGCAATCCAAAAATTTTTAGCTGGCTTTAACTAAAAAATAACCCCGCCATTAGTGTTCCCCTTTCCCCAATAATCACCGTTAAAACGCTTACTTTACCGGTTTACAAAATACTATAAATATGCTATGCTTACCATGATGGTTACAAAAAAATAATGAAAACTCAATCAGTTATAACTAAATTCGGCGATAATTTGGTAACTTTATTAAATAAATTAAGCAGCAATAGTTATGTAATAGCTATTCGGCAGGGTTTTCTTTTTGCTTTGCCGGCTTTAATTATTTTTAGTTATGCTTTTTTAGCGCTAGAGCTGTTGTCTTTACGCTCTACCGTTGCTATAAACAACGGTATATGGGTTAATTTTTTAATTTATATTTACAACGGTACGGCGTACACGATTGCGCTGCTTATTTTAATGGGTATAGCTTATAATATTGCCCGCCACCACGAACACAACGCCGATATTGATATAACCAGCAGTAAACCGCTTTTAACTACGTTAATTACTATTTGCTGTTACTTTGCTTACATTCCTCCTTTTAATAATTATGGGGTGGTGCTGCATGCAAGCGGCTTAAATAATGTTTTACCGGCCATTATTATTGGTATAGTTGCCCCTAAAATGTTTTACGCTTTTACTAAATTTAAACGGCTGCGGATAAATGCTTACTTTGATATTAGCTACCCCATGGCCACCAAAGTGTTAAATACCTTAGCGGCTAGTTTGCTTGTGATTAGCTTTTTTGCTTTTTTACATACCGTTTCTGTAACTTTTAATTTTAGATTAATCGATTCTATCTTTCATATGGTTGCTGAAGGGGTGCCTCCGGCCGAAAGCGGCAACTTAATCCGCTATCTTTATTATACTGTGTTTCGTAACGTCTTACTATTTTTTGGTGTAGCCGATTATGGGCATTTGCATTCTTCTATCGAGCTTTTTTCCTCTTTTAATTTTGGCCAAAGTTTTTTAATGTTTCAACACTTTGTCTTTTTAGGCGGCAGCGGGGCTACATTGGGTTTACTGGTTAGCATGCTTATTGTTAATAAAAACAATAAATTACGCTGGTTTGCGCAAGTTAGCCTTATGCCTTCGTTATTTGGTATCGGCCAAATTTTACTATACGGCCTGCCGCTAATTTTTAACCCCGTTTTTATCATACCTTTTATTTTAACGCCTATAATTTTATTGCTAACCAGCTTTTTAGCTATACACGTTGGGTTTATTGATTTGAGCGATGGCGGCCTTGCCGTACAGTTATTGCCCATCTTTTTCTCGGGTTATACCGCCGCCGGCAGCTGGCGCGGCGTGGCTTTACAATTTATCAATTTAATTATAAGTATAGCCATTTATTTGCCTTTTACTTTAGCTTATAAAAATCTTAACAAACGCGATACCGTTAAAGATAAACACGATTTAATTAATGCTTCTATCAATAAATTTGTAACCGAAAGCAGCTATATTACCGCCCGTAACGACAGCGTAGGCGGCATGGCCCAACTGTTAAGCGCCGATTTACGTAAAGCCATAGCCCGTAACGAGCTTTATTTGCAATACCAGCCGCAGGTAGATGTGGCCCAGCTGGAAAACCAGCGTGTGGTAGGGGTAGAGGCTTTGCTGCGCTGGACGCACCCGGTGCACGGCGTTATCCCGCCGCCTACCATCACTACCCTAGCCGCCGAAGGCAACTTTTTAAGCGAGCTTAGCAGCTGGGTTGCCGAAGAAGCCGCTAAAACTTTACGCAACTGGCGTAACAAAGGATTAACCGGCATTTGGATGTCAATCAATCTTAGCGCCATCGAGATGGACGATATAACTACCGCTAAAAAAATTATCGCCATTTTAAAAAAATACGATATACCGCACGAGCTTTTTAGGGTAGAAATTACCGAAGAAATGGCCTTAACCATTAACGAAAATGTTAAAAATACGGTGGGCGAGCTAGCTAATGCCAAAATCCCTATTGCTATAGACGATTTTGGTATGGGCCACAGCAGCGCTATTTACCTTAAGCACTTCCCCATCAGCACCTTAAAGATAGACCGCGTTATCTCGGAAGATATAGTAACCAACCAGCGCAGCAGTATTATTTTAGATGGCCTTGTAGATATTTGCAAGCGTTTAAATATTACAATGGTGGTAGAATACACCGAAGATTACGAACAAATCGCTGCCCTGATTGAAAAAGGCTGCCATATCTTTCAGGGATACTTTTTTTCGCGGCCGCTTATGGAAAATGATGCCTACGATTTTATTATACGCAATATCGAAAAAGGAAAACTTTTAGTTATTTAGCCGGCTCCTAGCCTACCTTTGACAAAAAGCGAAGAGAGGTATAAGATAGAGATAAAGAGGGCTGCAATGTACCATATCTTTATTAAAATTTATGCTTATTCGCAATTAAGCCGTATTAATAATAAATTACTTATTAACCTAGAAGAACAAATTGAGCGGCTGGTTAGCCGTTATGCTTTATTGCGCGGCGAAAAAGGGCATTATTATTTGCCTTCTTCTTACTACGAAAGCAAATTTACCTGCCTAGAGGCAGCTTGTAAACTTAAACATATTTTTGATAAATATCTAAGTTACGGTTATGCCATTTTAGTTCATCATAGCACCGATGAAACAAACGAAGAAACTTGGTTGTTTTACCAAGTTTCTATCGATAATCAAATTTGGCTTACGCCGGTCAGCTTACCTTTTTTTGAAGGTTATGCCGAAGTTACCTCCTACGATAAATTGTTAATGCTTAAGCAATTTAAGCCGCCGGCTAACATTATAACTACTTTAAAAGCCAACTATTTAAGCCAGCCGCAACTGCCAACCCTGGTGGCCGAACATTTAACTGCCCTTAAAAGCGGCCCTTATAACGTGCTTAACTTTATGTCGCCGGCCGGTTTTGGTAAAAAAATTAGCTTACAAAATTATCTTAATAATCAACCGAAAATTAACCAGCTTAATTATTTATGGCTTAACCCTTATCCAGCGCTTTACGGCGACTACGAAGCCTTTAAGCTGGCTTTACCCCCCATTTTTTTAAGTTATTTACTTAATAATCAACTATTAGGCGCTTACCACAACCGCTTAGCCGGTTTGGTAACGGCGTTAATCAGCGAGCTAAAGAGCCCTTTAATTAACGACTATTTAATTGAAGATTTAAAAATTTTATACACAATTTATTTGACGGAATACGCCAAAGCTTTAACGGCCGGCGGAGCGGCGGCGATTATGGTCATAGAAAACATTAAAGATTTTTCACCGCTTACGCACCCGCTGCTTTTAACTATTTTTGAGCAGTGCCAAAAAGAAAAAATATTAATTATCACCTTAAATAAAGAAAGTTATGCTAACCTTTTCAACCTACCGGTAACCAATACCGAAGCCGTTAAAACCACCACTAGCGATGTTAACCCTTACGCCGCCTTCCTTATAGAGTGGCAGCAAAGCCGAGTAAGCCGAGCCTTTAACAGTAATTATAATTTAATGGCCGCCGTACATTATTTGCTAAGCACTTTTGATAATTTTTCGCTTAAAGCCATCTATTTGCTCACTTTAAGCGACGGTATGTTAGTAATAGAAAAGTTATTTAAAAAAATGCTCTTGCCAGAAGAAGAGTTAGTTATTAACCAAGCTATAAAAAATTTTAAAGAATTACAAATTATCGATAACACTCTCAGCCCGCGTTTATTAATAAGCGAATTTAAAACTGCTATCGAGAATTACTTACTTAAAGAGGTAAAGGCGCAGCTGTTACAGCAGGTAGCTTTAACGGCTTACCAACTATGGCACGCCGGCCACTATATTAACCTGCATTTTTTATTTTTATTGCTGGAAAAAGCCGTACTCACCAAAGAGGCCCTAGAGGTGCTTTTTAACTACCTTTCGCTGCGGCTTAATGCCCGTTTAGACATTTTACCATTACTTAATAAATTTAAAGCGATAGAACATTTGCTGTTTAACGACGAAGAACAAACCGGTTTTGATAACTTAAGCAAGGCCCTTATCTTACGCGGCGAGCTGTTAAGCGGTAAAATTAATCAAAATTTAATCAGCGATGACAATGCCAACAATATTTATCGAGCCTCTTTAAACTTAGAGTTATACAAAGCGGCTGTGGTTACCGCCGGCAGCGATTCGCCTTTATTAATTAAAGATATTTTATTTGCATTTAGCAAATTAAAACAACCTTTCGGCGAAACGCTGGCCAACATCGAGATGGCCGGCGCCTTTTTAAGCAAGGCCGAGTACCGTAAAGCGCAAGATTACATCGAAATTTCGCAGCACTTAGCCGAAAGCGCCAATTTTAGCTACGGCTTACTGGTGGCCTTAAGCCTCGAGGTAGCCTGCGCCTTTGGTTACGGCAATTTAGCCGCCGCTTTGCGCGCCGCCGCCAAAGGCATTAGCCTTGCCGAACGTGTGGGCTTACGCCATAAAGAAATATTTTTTAGGTTTACCCAAGGCCGGGCTAACTTTGAGTGCGGCAACTACCACGAGGCCAAGCAAAACTTTGAAGAGGCCCTCGAGGTAGCCGGCCTCTATCAACTTAAAGAAGCTAACTTAGTAATTACCGCTTGGCTGGGGCGCAGCTTAGGTTACTTAGGGCAGTTTTTTGAGGCGCAAAGTATTTTAACCCCTTTAACCAGCGAAGAAGGCCTGTTTTATTGCGCCGAACTAGCCTATTTACAGCATAACTATAGTGAAGCTTATAATTTATTAAAAACTATTAAGCATATTCCCTCTAACCACATTGTGATAACCGAAAACGAAAACTGGGCCGATGGGTACCAGCTTTTAGAAGGGCGTGCCGGCCAGCTTTTTGGCCGTAAAAAACTGTTACACCGTCTAGCTTTAGCCTTTGCAATGTTACTGCGAGGCAAACTGGGCGACAGCGAGGCCAAAAGCCATCTCGAGCGGCTTTATCCCTTGAGCAAACTTAAACCTAACGAGCCTTTCGCTTATCTTTATCCGTTTTACATCAGTCTTTTATTGGAAGATGATGGCGTACAGCAAAAAGAGCGGGCGGGCGCCTTAAACAAAGCCCTCATCTTGTTAAATAACCGGGCCAGCCGTTTTGATAATTTACGTCTGCAAGAAAATTTTTTACACAAAAATTATTGGCATAAAAAAATTGCCGAAGATTTTAGGGGTAAAAGCGGTTACTAAATAACTGCTTTAACTTCGATTTACTTTCTAATTTGATGTATATAAGCTATAATTAAAGCAAGAGGAGAACTTAACAATGGCGGAGAACGAAGATTACGAAGAAATTTTTGCCGAAGATTTAGACGATTTTGATGACGAGCTGGAATACGATGTAGATGACGACTACGCTATATACGACGATGATGAAGATTTTGATGATTTAGAAGATTAAAAAAACTAGACAGCCGCCATTAAGCGTGCTATAATATGTTATGAGCATCATTTTAATTTTAGGCGGCGGAGCCATGCAGCTGCCGGCCATTACGGCGGCTAAAGAGTTGGGCTACACGGTGGCGGTGGCCGATGGCAGCGCTGCTGTACCCGGCGCTAAAACGGCCGATATTTTTGAGGCGATAGATTTAAAAGAGCAACAACTGCTGTTAGATTATGCTCAAAGATTAAATAAAGAAGGCCAAGTGGCCGCTGTTTTTACGGCCGCTACCGATTTTTCGGCCAATGTAGCCTACTTAAACGAGCAACTGGGCCTAAAAGGCCACAGTTATGAAGCTGCCCTAAATGCCACTAACAAAGTACGCATGCGAAAGACGTTGGTTAATGCCGGCGTTAACTGCCCGAACTTTACTTTTTATCGGGCCGGCGACCCGCTGGAGCCGCTCTTAGCCGCTATTAATAAGTGGGGTAATCACTTTAATGTGGTGGTAAAACCGGTGGATAATATGGGTGCGCGCGGCGTTATGCAAGTAACGGCCCCGCAGCAACTGGCCGCCGCCTTAACGAACGCTTTGGCCTACAGCCCCAGCGGCGAGGCGATTATTGAAGAATTTATTGACGGCTTCGAGTTTAGTATCGATTCACTTATTTTTGATGATGAACATATTATCTGCGGTATCGCCGACCGGCATATTTACTTTCCGCCCTACTTTATCGAAATGGGGCACACTATGCCCTCTAACTTTCCGGCCGAAAGCTTAAAGCTGGTGCTTAACGAATTTAAAAAAGCCTGCCGGGCGCTTGGTTTAAGCTGGGGCGCCGCCAAAGGCGATATGAAACTTAACAGCAAAGGCCGGGCAGTGGTAGGCGAGATAGCGGCTAGATTGTCGGGCGGGTATATGTCGGGCTTTACTTACCCCTTAAGCAGCGGCGTTAATTTAACTAAAGAAACTTTACGCTTAGCGCTTGGTGAAACCAACTTAAATTTAACCCCTACGCAGCAGTTAGTTTGCGCCGAGCGAGCGTTTATTTCGATACCCGGTGAGGTAATAAGCATAGAAGAGCTGGATAACCCGCGCCAAACGGCCGGCTTTCAGCAACTATTTATGCGGGCCGAAGTAGGCAAAAGGTTGGTTTTTCCGCGTAATAATGTCGAAAAAGCCGGTAACGTGCTGTGCACCGCCGATAGTTACGACAAAGCCATCAGCCGGGCCGATAAGGTACGTAAAGCCATCTTTATTAGGCTTAAAGCCGGCGATGACGAAACTAAAGAGTTTTTACAAAGTGATGAAGGTTTGTCATCGGCTTTTGTAGACGGCCTAGATTATAACGGCTTAAGCCAAGACGAAGTGGCCGTATATTTTAAAAAAATAACCGGCGGCGATATAAATAGCTTAATAACTGACGATAATTTTAACAAGGCCTTAACAAAAGGCAGCTTACAAGGAGCAGTTTGGTACTTTGATAGCTTTAAAAGCTAAATTAATTATAGCAAGTTATTTACTATTGGCTACCGGTTTAGCCGCCCAGCAGCGCACCTTGCAAAGCCTGCTGGAAGCCACAGAGGCGCAGTTTTTTTGGGACAGCAGCCGCAGTATCGGTTTGCTTTTTAAGGCCGGACGGACGGTAACTATTAACACCGAAGCCGGTTTTATGTTGCTTAACGGCCAAAATAGCCGGGCCGGTATCTCTTGGCAAGACGGCGGCTTAGTTTTTGATGCCGCCACCGCTATGCGTATAGAAAGATTTTTACTTAATCTTAGCCAACATCGGGTAAGCGTTATTTTAATTGATGCCGGGCACGGCGGGCGCGACCCCGGTGCCATCGGCCGCCACCCCGGTTTTAATGTTTACGAAAAAGACGTTACCTTAGCCATCGCCCTCGAGCTGGCACGGCTGTTACGGGCACGCTTTCCCGACAAACAAATTTTGCTCACCCGCAATGACGACCGTTTTATCTCGCTGGAAGACCGTATCGAAATAGCCAACCGCAACGCCGGCCGGCTGGCCGAAGGCGAAACCGAAATTTATATTTCTATCCACGCTAACGCCGCCTTTAACCGCGAGGCGCGCGGCTTTGAGGTGTGGCGGCTGCCCGATAGCACTATTAGGCATAACTTAGTAAATGACGATAATTTAGACCCGCAAACCCGGCAGGCCATCAGTATGGTGCGCAACGCCGAATTTTTGGCCGAAAGCCAAATCTTAACGGCTCATCTGCTAAGGGCAATGGAAGATGATTTAGGTAATGACACTTTAAATAGGGGTGAGCGCGTTGAAGAATGGTTTGTGGTACGCGGCGCCAATATGGCGGCCGTACTGGTAGAGGTGGGTTTTGTCAGTAATTATGAAGAAGCGCGGCGTTTAAATGACCCCACCCACTTGAATTTAATAGCCCGTTCGCTTTATACTGGGTTGGTAAATTTTGTTAGTTACTTTGAGGAATAACAGGTTCATAAATGAAAAAAAAGATGATTATCGGGGCTGTGTTTAGCTTACTTTTTTTGTTATTTTTAGGTATAAGCTTAGTTTTTATGGGCAGCAATACCGAAATTAATAGAAGGGTGTTGTTTTTTTACAACGATGTTAATGGGCAAATAGTTGGTAATGCAATAGGTATAACCGGCCGGGCCAGCAAAGAGCAAAATATTGAGGCTTTAACCGATTTTTTGCTAACTTTACCGCTTAATAGCGCCGAACTACGGCCAATTTTAGGGGCCGGCGGCGAGGTTTTTTTGGTAAGTTTAGTAGATAGCAGTTGTTTTATCGATATAAGGCTTAACAATTTAGCCGAACTGGCAAAGCAGGGCATTAACTTTAGGCAAGATTTTGAGTTAATTGAAAAAACTATTTTATTTAACTTTCCTGCTCTTAGTAATGTTAATATTACCATTAACGGGGCGGTACCCTACCAGCTTAGTTTTACAAGCGATTAGCTATATTTACAAGAAATAACCTTGTGTTAAGCTATTTCAGTTATTGACTTTATATAGTAATAGTGTTAAAATATTATTATAAAAAGATACAATTTATACAAAAAAAGGAGCGTCATCAATGAAGCGTTTACTAGCATTAAGTGGAATTTTTTTGCTTTCTGCCGGCTTGGCCTTTGCAGAAACGAGTACACTTATCGATTTTAACGATTTAGTAGCTGATAATGGTGATCAAAATGCGGCAACCACCATCAATTTTGGGCAATTTGCCGGATCGTCATTTACACAAGCCGAAAGGGACAGTATGCAAACCTCTTTAGCTATTGCTAATTGGAATGTTATTTTTAACGCCTCGGCCCGCACCCGCCAAAGCCTGTTGCTATCTAGGACACAACAAGTTGATTCGGCATTTTTAGGCGTCGCCACAATGGGCGTGCGTATTTTCTTCCCGCCTTTTAACAGCGCAGCCAGCGCCACCATTACCCCACCGTTCGAGATTCCTTCGTTATGGTTAGCCGATGACGGCGGTGATATTAACCGCTTTGATAACCGCGGCGTGGTAAAAAATGTGGGCGAAATCCGCAGCATTTCGCTGGATATTAGAGGTCTTAACTTTCCTCACCATGTAAGTATTATCTTATCAGATTTTGACGGCCGAACCCGCGAAATTCCGATGGGCAACCTACGTTTTGACGGCTGGAGAACCTTAACTTGGAACAACCCGGCTTACGTTTTTGAAGTGCGCCGCCGCCAGCTAGAGGCTAGGCCGCTTTATCCCTTTACTATACCTTTAATTAAATTACAAGGTATTCGTATCCACCGTGATGCCTCTATGCCTTCCGGCGATTTTATCACCAACATTGCCCGCATTGAAGTAGCTTACGATTTAGCCGTACGCAACGATGTGCCGCAAGATATTGATGACGAAGCTATGTGGGGTATCCTACACGCTCGCGAAGCTACCAGAATGACCCACGAAATGCGTAACTTTGGCGAAAGGCAAATCCTAGAGTTTGTTGAAGGTATGTTAATTGATACCAGCACCCCGAGAGATTTTTCGGCCGATGGTAATATCCCAATGAACACCTTTGCCCCTACTCCGGGCGCTGCCGGTGGTTAGGCTTTAATTTAAAGCAACTTTTAAACCCTGCTTCGGCAGGGTTTTTTAATAACTTAAGCTAAAGTTAAGTGGAGTATCAACATAAAGTAAATCTATCAGCGATATAGTAAATACCGCCCGGTTAGCGGCGGCCGGTGTACCGCCAACTACAGTTAAAATGGGGCGCGGCGTAACCACCACTAAACTAAAAGACGAAGCCGTTATTTCGTTACGGGCCGCTTCCCGGCGGGCCGGCGAAGCCAAAACCCGCGCCAGTTCGTCTATGTAGCCGGCACGGCTAAAGTTTTGCGGATTAGGCAACGGTAAAAATTGCCTTAAAGCCGTTAAATTTTGCCGATTAAGATTAAAATTTAAGGTGGTAACCCGGCCGGTGGTAACGGTAAAAAGCCGATTAACTAGGGCCATATCACCTTCAGTCTCATTAAAAAACTGATTTAAATTGACAAAACTCAAGCTATAATCTACCTCAAAACTACCGCCGGCAAAACGTACTTCTTGCTGGTAATTATTTTGTTCGGCAAAAAAATTTAATCCTTCTTCAATTAAGCCGGGCAAAGCTGTAGCCTCAAAGGCGGCGGGGTTCATCAGCATATCAAGGTCTTTAAGGTAACTGCTAAACAGCGGTTTGAGAATTAGGCGGCCGCTCACCTCCCCGCTTAAATTTTCATTTAAACGTAAAGTTATTTGCTGACTGCAACTTAATAATAAAAATAAAATTGTTAATAAAATAATCTTTTTCATAGTTATCGCTCCGTGTTAAATAGTTGCAATGGCGGTAAAATGTTATGTTCAAAGTAATAAGCCTGCCAACCTCTGTGAATGCTCTGTGTTCTTGCTCTAACCCAGCCCCGTGTAACTTGCTCCGTTTGGTTAATTAAAATTAAATTATTTACCAGCGTTGTGCCGTTAGCAAAAGTTAAAATAAACCCTACCTTTGCTAAATCATCATCGATAGTTACACTCGTTAAGGCAATATGGGCGCCGTTAAAATGGCTTACGTCAGCGGCGTGGTTAGCTAAACGCCCTTGCAGCAAAGCCGCCGTGATTAAAGCCTCACCGGTAGCTACATTGTTGATGTCATAAAAATTAAAGCTAAAAAGTTGCTCTAAGTAACTAGCGGCCGCCTCTTCGGGGCTGGGGCCGGAACGGCTGCAAGCCGCTGCCGTTAAGATTAAAGTTAATATCGATAAATAATAGTTCATAACTTAAGTATAACACAAATTAATGGTCTATAGCAAAGCCAATCAGCTGCCAGCTACCACCGATAAATTCAAAAAAGTACAAGTGGCTGCTGTTCCAAAAGCCGTCCCAATAACGCCAATGGGTAAGCTGGCTGGGGCTGCGCTCCGCCGAATTTACCGTTAGCACCGCGCGGGCGCTATCTAATAATATGATGGTGCGGCTCTCCAGCCGGTATAAATCGCTTAAGTTAAGCTGCTTAAAATGATACGTAGCCAGTAACTCGCTGTAAAAAGCCAGCTGTTGGCTTTGGTTTAAACTGCGTGCATAACCCGGCAAAGTAAAACTTGCGCCCAGCAGTTGCTGCAAAAGCAAACCGGTGTCGTTAGTGATAAGGGCCGTTAGATAGTTAATAAAAATCTCATCGATGATTGCTCGGGGGTCATCACCGTCAAAGAGGGCCGCCACTTCTTCCAGCTGCCTTACAGGGGCCGTTGCCGCTAACATTAGCGTGCCGGCCGCAGGCTCAACTTGCTCGGTATCAATTAACGTTAAAAAATGACGCGCTAAGTTACGGTAGCGCCGCGCCCGCCGCCGGTCGCCAAGTTCGCTAAATTTATCGGCCACCTGCTGCATACTACCGGCCAAACGAGGATAGTCGCCGGCTAAAAAAGGCGTGGCTAAATTAGCGGCATCAACATAAATATTGCTAGACACTAACATAATTAATAACAGCAACAAATATTTTTTAACTTTCATTTATCTCTCTTAAATAACGATAAAACCGCTCCGGCGCTTTGGCCATAAAGGTGCGCGGCTCGCTTTCGCTCGGCAAAGTTAGCCGCAGCTTCCACGCATGCAACATTAACCCTTCGTCTTTACCGTAAAGATTATCGCCCACAATCGGCTGGCCCATATAAGCGCTATGCACCCTAAGCTGATGCGTGCGGCCGGTAGACGGCTTAAATAACACCAAACTAACTTTCCCATAGTTTTTTAATAAAGTGTAATTAGTGATGGCACGCTTGCCGCGATTTTCATCATCACCGCAGCAAAACAGCAGGCGGTTACGGCGGCTGCGAGCAATATAATTATCAATTAATCCGCTTAACGCTAACTGACCATCGATAAAATTGTGCACTAAAGCTAAATAACGTTTTTGTACCCGCCGCTCTTTAAATTGATGAGCTAAAAAGTTATGCGTTTTTTCATTTTTAGCGGTAATAATAACGCCGGAGGTATCCATATCCAACCTGTGCACAATGCCGGTACGGTAATCTCCGCCGCTTAGCCCCAAATGATAAGCCAAAGCATTAGCCAAAGTGCCGTCGGGCCGGCCGGCGCCGGGGTGCACCGCCATACCTTGTTCTTTATTAATCACACAAACATTATCATCTTCATAAATAATATTAAGCGATATATCTTGCGGCTGTAAAGTACTCACTAATGGCAGCCAGCTAAACTTTAAGGTATCGCCGTTATGCACCAACTGGCTCAGTTTGGCCGCTTTGCCGTTAATTTGCAGAGCGGTAAGCCGGTTCTTGAGCTGGCTGCGCTTAAGGGTTGCGGTGTAAGCCGCTATATATTGGTCTACCCTGAGAGGGGCGCCGTTTAAACTAACTATCTCTGCGTGCTCCAAATATTGCGCGTGCGTCATCACGGCCTCCGTAATCCTAATAAAAAATCTATTAAAGCAATAGTTAGCGCAACGCCGGTACTGCCCATTAACAGCAGCTCGATTTGCCGCTCCATCGGCAGCTGGCTAAGGTTGGTTACTCCGAGTACCAGCATACCCACGCTAAAACTCACCGGGAAAGCTCCCACCGTAATAATACCAAAACGCAGCAGCGTACGCACGGCGGGGTGAAACTCGTTTGCACCGTAAGCCTCTGCTTGCATTAACTTTAAGTTATGGTTATAATTAGCTATATCAAAACCTGCGTATGTAAACGATGGACTAAAAGTAAGCCCATTAAAAAGATGCGTTATCCCTACATCTTGTGCCGACAAAGTTTTACTAAAAGTGATTAATAAAAAAATTAAGCTAAATATTTTCATGGTCAATTTATTTTCCTTTATCATTAATCTAACTTAATTTAAACTACATTATAGCCGGCTACCAAATAAAGCCGTGCCCAGCCGCACCATTGTGCTGCCGGCGGCTATGGCCGGCTCGTAATCGCCGCTCATACCCATACTTAAGGTATCTAATTTAAAGCCGGCCAGTTTTAAATCGCTGTAAGCCTGATAAACCAGCTTAAAAGTAGCCGCCGCTAAATCGGGCCGGTTAGGGGCTATCACCATCAAGCCTTTAAGCTGCAAATTGTTAAGGTCGTTTATTAACTGCGCTAAATCAAGTAATTGACGATAGTTTACTAAGCCCTCTTTCGTGGCTTCGGCCAGCGGATTATATTGCATAAGTACCTCCAGCGGCTCGGCCTTAGCCCAAAACCGGTTAAGTTTAACGGCCAGCTTAGCCGAATGCACAGTATCCACACTATCAAATATATTAATAGCCTGCTTAACTTTATTGCTTTGTAAGTGGCCAATTAACCTTAATTTAAGCCGCCGCTCGGCCTTTAAAGCCCGCCACTCATCATTATCATATTTTTGCTGCGCCTCTTGCACATAATTTTCGCCAATCTGGCTTACCCCTAGTTTAACTACGGTGCAAACTTTGTCAAGGCTTTGCCCTTTAGCGGCGGCACAAATCGTCAGCGGCGGCCCGTTTGGCCGGCCCAGCCGGTAAATTTGGTTTATTATTGCGGTAGGTTGCTGGTTCATTGTTACAAAATTGTTAAAAAAGGCCTAAAGCTGGTTGCTTTTTTGCCAAACTCCCCCTATAATATAACATATTATGTTAAAAAAATACACATTGTTAGCCGTTTTTTTACCGTTTTTACTTACTTTTTTAAGTAGCAACGGCCGCGACTTAGCCGACAGACAAAATATTTATAACGATAAAATACTGTATTATTTTGCCGAGCGTGGTTTTAATTTAAGCGACTTAATCCAGTTTAATTTTACATCGGCTAATATCGAAAACTTACTTAGGTTGATGGCGGTGCGCGATGGCTACCCGGGCCTGATTAATTATATGAGTTACCAGCCGCAATATAACGATTGGCTGCTTACTTTTTACAACCGGCAACAGCTGTTTTTTGCCGGCAGCCGTATGCTGCCGCTGGAACTACTAAGCGAAACTGCGCGCTTTAGGCCCTTTATCAGCTACCAACTGCGCGAGATTGACGACCCGGCCGATTTTAGCGCCGAGCGTATTAACAACCTGCACGCTAGGTACAACCCGCATTTAGTTACCCCGCAACCGGTAACGGTGGCCGCACCGGCTAACCCGGCGCCTCCCGCCGCTCCGCCCCCGCCGCGTGTAAGCCGCAGCTACAATAGTAATTACTATAATATTATTTACGGCGGTAACACTGCGCAGCAAATTCAGCGTTTGTTGGTAAGGGTAGATTTTTTAGGATACAACTTTCTTACTCACCCTATATTAGCCCCTGTGCTGGAGCAAATAGATGAGCAAATTATGGCCCACCCCGATGAAGACGAAGAACTAACTAACTTTTTAGCCAGCCTCACCTCTATTGCTTCTTACTCTTTCCGGCCTATTTTGGGTACCACTACCCTTAGCTACCACGCCTTTGCGATGGCCGTAGATATGCTGCCGCGCAACCAAAACCAGCCTATCTACTGGGCGTGGGATGCCCGGCACAACCCATTATGGTACTTAACGCCGGTGGCTAACCGCTGGCAAATACCTGCCATAATTATAGAGGCTTTTGAAGAGCACGGCTTTTTTTGGGGCGGCCGCTGGCCGATGTACGATATTATGCACTTTGAGTACCGCCCCGAGCTGCTTAAGCTACAGCAATACCGCAACGAATTTAACCAATTTCTTTTAAGGCTGGCTAACTATGCGTAAACATTTTTTTCCGTTTTTAATAATTTTAACTGTTGTTATCACCGTTGTCTCTTTAGCCTCCAGCTTAGCGGTGGGTAACCGGCCGCGCGGGCAGCTGGCGGTACGCGGCGTGGCCGAACTAGAAGTTGAGGCCAACAAAATCACCGTAAGTTTTACCTTAAGCGATTACTTTATAGAAGAACTTACCAGCCACGATGCCGCCACCTTTAGAACGCGCGGCCCAACTATCATCGAGATAGAAGCCGAAGCTTTGGCCGTTTTAGCAACCGCCGGCTTTACCGACGTACGGCTGGACAATGCGCGTATCAACAGACGCTGGTTTAGCCTGCCTAATAACAGCAGTCTTAGCCACAGTTACAATGTACGCAGCTATAGTATTGTGGTGAGTGATTTTGCCGCCGCCGATAGGCTTTTGCAAGTAAACCTGCCCTTTAACACCACCCAATTTGCCATTACCGGCCTTGAAAATACCCACATCGAGGAGTACCGTTTACAGGTAATGCAAGCCGCTTTGGCTAATGCCCGCAGCCGGGCCGAAGCGTTAGCCGCCGGTTACGGCCGGGTGCGCGGCCTGCTTTTTGTGAGTGATGGCCAAAGCCGTATCACTGCTCCGCAAGCCGGCATTAACGCCCGCACCGCTCTTGCCGCCCCGATGATGGAGGCCGACAGCGCCGAGTTTGCGGTAAACCAAAACCTTAACCTACGCACCATTAAGTTGAGCGCCGGTGTTGATGCTATTTTTATTCTAAATTAAATAAAACGACGGTAATCGATAAATTCGTCGAAAAAGTTATACTCTTTATTATCGTTGGCTAGCCAATCTATATTAATTTTATTACTGCATATAGATTTATAAATTTGATAAAAATTATCAAAATGCCGGCTAAGTTCTTCCATCGCCAGCTCTTCGTTCACTTGCGCCTTAAGCATTAACGGTAAATCGCTGTTCATAGCCAGTAAAACTTCGCGGGCCGCTTGGTTAAGCATATGTTTTTTAATGCTGGTAGCATCGCTAAAACGGGCAGCAATGTCGTGCATACGCTCTATCATTTTATAAAGGTGCGGTAACAACCATGCATTTTTTTTATCTAACCAAAATTGATTATAACTATCTTCTTCACCCCAGCTGGAAGAAGTAATCTCCAGCTGCTGTAGATTATGAAATTGTTGCAGATAATTTTTAGCCGTAGCGCAAATTATATCATCGGCTTTAGCTAAAGCCAGTACGACTTCTTCTAAAAAGTAACTGCCCGCCGCACCCCACTGCCCCAAAAACTCTAAATCCAACACCGTTGTGATAAGCGGCGATTTACTGCCCATCAAAGCTTTAGCCGCTTTAAATTGATTTAAACGCCTTTGGCTAAAGATAGTGGCCTGCTCTTTGACTAAAGCCAGCACTTTTTCGGTATCATCAAGCAGCTGCTCGTTTTCGTTATTGTATTTTAAGTAAGCTAACTTACTTTCGTTTTTCCATATTTCGTTGGTACTGGCCCGGTCGCGGCTAAAAGCCGCCACATTACTGCCCTTAACCATCACCGGCCGGTACGTACCGCTCAGCGGCGCTTCGTTAGCATACAAAAGAGCATGGCTGGCGGTATAAAAATATTTAATATCGTATTCTTCTAATAATTTTTCAAGACCATTGTAATAACCGCAATGCGGCAGCCAAAAACCCTGCGGTTTTTCGCCCAATAGCTGTTCGTGCTGCTTAACGGCAATATCCAGCTGCGGGCGCAAAGCGTATTCGTGAAACTGAAACAGCGGCATAAAAGCCGTTGTTGCCGCCGAAGCCACAAACTCAAGGTGGCCGCTGTTACGCAAAGCAATAAACTCGTTAAAAATATTACCGTTACATAGCTTAAATTGTTTTAAAGCTTCATTAAGATGATTATAATGAAAGTTAGCCCGGCTTTGCCCCCAGCTATCGCCGCCGGCCGGCGCAGGGTTCCCTTCGGTTAAAAGTAAACTTTCTTTAAGATATTGATGATATTTCTCTTGTAATTCGTGGTTATTAAGTAAGCTAATTAAAGTTGGCGATAATACCAAGCTAAGACTAAACGGCACATTATCCCAAGCCAGCCGCTTAAGCGCCCTAATTAACGGTAAGTAAGATGAGGTAAGCGCCTCAAACAGCCAGCTTTCTTTGGCCGTATCGTAACCGGGCCGCAGATAAGGCAAGTGGCCGTATAATACTAAGTTAAAAACACCAGTTTTATTATTTAATGTCATATACCTTTACTATTATGATAAGCCGCACAGCTGCGCCGCCGTATCATCGTTTGTGCTAGCCATACCGGTATTAATGCCGGGTATTAGCTGCGATACCATAATCATGGCCTCTACGCCGTCAAAATCGGCAAATAAAGCCAGCGAATGGCTTTTTTCGGGGCTGGCCAGCTGGATAAACTGCTGGCCGTAAGCTACGGCCGAAGCATCGATGGTAACATCGGTGTGTTCAAAGTTAACTCCGTCTTCGCCTTCAGTTAAAGACGAAAGCCGCAAAAAAAAGCCCCTAAAGTTGTTGGCCGCCAGCGACGTTAGCCTAACTTTTTCTTCTATCTCCCAATAAACAAACACCCAGTAAGGGTCGCGCAATAAAAAATAAAGCGTTTGCTCGTGGTACTGCTTAGGAAAGTTAAAAACCGGGCCGTCATTTTTAGTGTAATTATCAAAAAGATACCGTTTTAGGTAGGCATTGATGGCTTTATTATTAAGCTCCAGCAGCAGCTCTTCGTATAATAAAGTAATTAAAGCGGTGCGTTCGGTATCGTCATCTACCGCAATGGCGTGATGCTCGGCTAATTTAATAAGTTCGCCGGTAGACAGCGATAATAACTTTTCTTTAATCACTCTGCTTTACCTTTCCTAAAGTTAATGTATCATAAAAGATTATAAAATGTCAACCACTAAATTTGCAGCGGCTATCTCTTTATAGATACTCGGCAAATTATAGTTGACAATTAGCTAGAAAGCTGTTATACTAATCATACTAAAAAACCTTGCCCCTGTTATCAGCAGGGGCAGGAGAATGTTAAAATAGGCATTTTAACATTTTTTGCCACTAGTTTAATACAGCGGCTGTACGGCTACTAGCATGAGTATCGTAATCATTAGTGCTAGTAGCACTTTGTTTATGGTAATACCCATAAACTTTCCTCCTTCTATAAAAATATTTGTCAACATCTTCTAGTGTAGAGGTGGAATTGCAATACTATGGCTTAAGGCCGTATGTAATTGTAATATAACCTAGTTGCTTTGTCAAGATAATAAATTAAGCAAGGTGCAATATTAAAGCCCTCTTACGAGGGCCTTAGTATTAGCGCGGACGCTCGCGCGGAATGGTAAACTCTTGGTCGGGAAAAATAAGGTCGGGGTTATGAGGGTTACGCAGCCTTGTACGGTTGGCCTCCCACAAATGCCGCCACGCAAAGCGGTCATTAAAGACTTCGGGCCGGGCGGCAATGCGCCACAGGCTTTCGCCGGGTACCACAATATGGCTTTCGGGCAGCTCAAAGTTAGCGCCAAAACCAAACATCTCTCTAAAAATGGCTAAAGCCTCATCGCTGTGGGTTACACTTTCGGCAAACTGGCCGGCCTCTAAACTAAAGGCAGCGGCGGCAATAGCTTCTTCCGCCCTATTAAACAGCTCGCTGCGGGTGGTGTCAAAGCTACGGCTGCGCGCTTCGGCTAACCACACCGCATTTAAAGCGGCAAGAGCGTTACCGGCCAGCTCGGCATCGGCGTCAGCTAAATCCTGCGGGCCGATATTAACATTGTTCTCATCGCCTATCGCTTTATCTAAAGCCTCGATAGCTTCGGCAAATAACCTTTCGGCTTCATCTATATCACCGGCTAAAAAGGCCAGCACCCCCGCTTCGCGCAGCTCGGTACTGCGTACATAATGCGGGGTACTAGCCCGGTAATCGCTTAAAGCCACACTGATATAGGTAGTGGCCTCCCGTAATAAACTAACGGCGTGGGCATAGTTGCCGGCGGTAAAAGCCAATATAGCTTGCTCGCGCAGTTCGGCACTGCGGATATAATGTGGGTTAGCGGCCCGGTAACTTTGGGGTTGGGCGGCAAGAGGCAAAACCCATACCAACAGGCATAAAAGGATAACGCTATTTTTAAACATTATGGTTGTTCTCCTTGTTGTAAAAATTCTTGCTGCCGGCGTAAAAGCTCGATAAACAGCCTTTCGGCTTCGGTTCTGTCATCATCGGCCGGTATGGCAGGAGTAGTGCCGCCACAGGCTACGATAGTTGTGGCCAAAAAAGCTGCTAAAAATAAGATAGATATAACTTTTTTCAATTACTTAGCCCTCCTCGTAAATTATTAACATGAGCACAAGCTGCTTAAGTAATAATAATATGAAAAGCTATCAAATGTCAACCCAGCTTTTTAAGAGAGGGGACTGGGTTATCCTTTTTTAATGGTATCTATAAGCGGATAGTTGCCTTTTATTAAAAGGGCTTTACAAAATAAATTATTTATGTTATAGTAAAGGTTCTCTGCCAGTTGCTAACAGCCATTTTACCACATTAGTGGTGTTTTAAAAAGTTTAAGTACTTTTTCCACCCCTGTTTCCTGCAGGGGTGGCTTTTGTATAGAGTATACATACTTTTTCGTTATTTGTCAACTATTATTTTATAGCGGTAACTCCCCATTTAAAAATACCAACTAAAGACAATAGTTGACAAGTAGAGCCTTTCGGTATATACTTTAACTATGACTCTTGAATGGAGCACGGAAAAGGACGAATTATTAAAAAAACATAGGAATATATCTTTTAAAGATATTGCTTTAGAAATTGAGCAGGATAGGTATGAGATAGATAAAAATCCTACCCGCGAGGGGCAAGTCATTTTTTATGTTACATTATCCCATATAAAGCATAAAATAGTTGTACCGGCAGTACCTACTCATCATGGTTACTTTCTTAAAACGGCTCACCAATCGCGCAAAGAAACAAAAAGGAGGCTAAAATAATGACGGCAGAAAGAGAGGCGGAATTACTAAACGAGCTTAGAGAGGAAGAAGAAGAGTTAGCTGAACTTGAAGAAACAGGTTATTTTGATGAAGGTTTTGCCAGACTAGACCAAAAACTTAAGGCCAAACGCCACCCTATTAGTATTAAGCTCCCTAGCGAGGTGATTAGTAGGTTTAAAGTTATTGCCGGACAAAACAATATACCTTACCAAACTTTAATAGGTGTAGTGCTAAAACGTTATGTTGACGGTAAAATTAAAATTGAAGAGCCTTTAGTTTAAGCAAAATAAACAACTAACGGCTGCTACAGCCCCACTAGGGCAACCCGGTAAACTAAAGCCCTCTTAACGAGGGCTTTTTTATTAACGAGGTACGCTAAGAACTTGACCGGGGAAAATAAGATGAGGATTTTCTGGGTCGTGTAATCTATCACGGTTGGCCGTCCACAGGCGCTGCCATTGGTGCATATCGCCATAAACTTCGGGCATTCTGGCAATGCGCCACAAGCTGTTACCGGGCTGTACTGTATAGCTATCTACTAACCCGCCCGGTGCACCGCGCTCGCCAAGCATAGCGTTTAAAATAGCTAAGGCACGGTCGCTGTTTAAAATACTTTCTTCAAAGTTACCCACTATTAAAGCGTCGCGGGCAAGAGCTACCAAATCTACCGCTTGCTGATAACGCTCGGCCATCGTTACGTTTAAGCCGCGCTCACGGGCCTGAATCAGCCGGATTTCGGCTAAGTTAATACCGTTGTTGCCCCTAAATCTATCCAGCTCTTCGATAGCCTCGTTAGATAACCTAATAGAAGCCGCATAGTCGCCGGCCTCTAAGGCTTGCCGTGATTGTTCGCGCAGTTCTACGCTGCGTAAATAATTAGGGTGATTAGAACGGTCGAGCGCTACTTCTTCTTGCGCCATAACAGGCAAAGTTAGCAGGGCTAAGGCTAATAACAATAATAAATTTTTAAACATTAATCAGCTCCTTGTAAAAATTCGTTTTGACGACGAAGAAGCTCGGCAAAACGTTGTTGGGCGGCCTCGCGCTCGGCCGAATCATCATCGGTTTGTGCGGCATCGGTAGTACCTCCGCAGGCTAGCATACCTGTGGCCAAGAAAATTGCTAAAAAAGTGGTAGCTATGAGTTTTTTCATCTGTTTTATTCTCCTAAGTAACTAAAACTTGCGTAAATTATACAACTTTTTTTAAAAATTTGCAAGTTAAATTAACTATTAATTACTAAAGAATTAGCTTGCAAGGCCCTTAAAATAGCTGTGCGCTGCTCAGCTTTTTTATTGCTATCCACCTTAAAACAGGCGGCAATACCGGCTGGGCTGCCTTGTAATATAACAATTTTATCGGCAATAGTTAAGGCTTCCTCAATATTATGAGTAATAAAAAGTAAAGTTAGCTGCGTTTTTTTTACGACTTCGCTCACAAAACTGCGTAACTCGTAAGCAGTTAAGGCATCTAAAGCGCTAAAAGGTTCGTCCATCAATAATAACGGCCGGCGGCAAAGCACCGCCCGCAGCAAAGCCACCCGCTGCCGCTGCCCGCCCGATAACATGTGTGGATAGTACCCCTCGTGGCCGCCTAACCCAAAGGCCTGCCAATGTTTTAAAACCTCTTTATGGGCCTCTTGCTTACTATAACCGCTTAAAATTAACGGTAAGCCGGCATTATGCACAGCGGTAAGATGAGGCAACAGTAAATCTTTTTGCTGCATATAACTAAGGTAACTGCTGGGGGCAAGGTTAGCTTGATGCCGGTTTTGATGGGGCAAAGTAAACCTTACCGTGCCGCTATCGGCCGCCGTAAGGCCGGCAATAAGATGAAAAAGTAAACTTTTACCCACCCCCGATGGCCCCACAAGGGCTACCCGGCTCAAAGCAGCTACCTCAAAACTGATGTTATGTAAAATTGGCTTATTATTAAAAGACTTATTAATATTATTAACTGCTAACATAAAATCCTTCAGAAATTATTAATCATTGATTATTAGTTTATTGGTAAATATCCTCTCGCTCTCAATATAATGACTCAGCATACCGTACTCCAGCAGCCAATGAGTGCGCCGGCTTACCCGCTCGGGCTCGGTAATGCCAAAGCGGCCGTCTTCGTTAAGGTAAAGCGGGGCCAACCTTAAAGCGCTTTGCGCCACTAAATCGGCGCTTAGGTTGGGAGCATAACTTAATAAAATGCGGGCCGTTTCTTGCGGGTTATGGGCGGCAAAATGATAACCGCGCGCTAATGCCCGCATAAAAGCTTTAGCTTGCTCCTCATTTTGATTAATAAAATTAAGATTAGCGGCTAAAATGGGCGTATAGCTGCTGCTGCCTCTAAAATCGGCAATGGCTATTTCGTTTAGCTCAATCCCCAATAGCCGGGCCGCCACGCCGTCCCAGCCGCGATAAAGCCATATCACATCGGCTACATCGTTCAGCAGGGCCGATAAATCGGCGTTACCCATTAACGGTAAGATGGTAACTAAATCGGGATTACCGCCATCGGCCGCCACAATACTGCGGATAGTGGCCTCTTCTACCGAGCCGCCCCAGCCCAAATAACGGCGGCCTTCTAAATCGCGCGGCCTTATAATGTTTAAATGAGCAAGACTAGCCAAAGCCGAATCGTCTTCCTGTAAGATGGTGGCCACCCCGATTAACGGCAAGCCGCGCTCGATGGCACGGGTTAAGGACGATTGGCTGCTAATGGCAAAGTGGGCATGACCGGCGGTAAGCAGCTCGAGGCCGTTATCGGCGGCCGGTAAAATTTGCACCGTAAGGCCTTCTTCGGCAAAGTAACCCAAGTAAACGGCCGCAAAGATACCGCTATGGTTGGTGTTAATAGTCCAATCTAACAAGATGGTAAAGGTGTCGTCTTGCTGCCGGCAAGAAAATAAAATTATAATTAATAATAAAATAGAAATTTTCTTCATAATATTCCTCTTCTAAATTGAAAAATGAAAGCTGAAAATTAATGACAATTCTCTTATCTTTCATCTTTCAACTTTCACCTTTCAATTATTTCTGTAATGTAATTTCTTTGTTACCAAGCTCTCTAAGCTGCCGGCCAATCTAAAAAAAAGTAAACTTAAAGCAATAATTAAAAAAACGGCGGCGTACATAGCCGGGTAGTTAAAACTGCGCCGGCTTTGTAATAATAAGACACCTAAGCCGCGGCTGCCGCCCAGCCATTCGCCGGTAATACAAGCCCCCACGGCATAACTGGCCGCTATCTTTAAACCGCTAAAAAACCCAAGCACGGCTTGCGGCCACTTTACCAAATAAAAAAGCTGAAAGGGGCTGGCTCCGTAACTTTTTAACAAGTTAAGATGGTCGGCGCTGGTATTTTTGATACCATTAAGGGCATTGATTAACATAGGATAACTGCAAATACTGGCCACCACCATGAGAGTGCTGGTACGGCCTAACCCAAACCAAAGTATCATTAAAGGCGCTATCACAATGGAAGGTGTGGCCTGCCACGCCACCAAAGCTGGGGTGCTTAGTTTGGTCAACGGCTTAAAACGTTCAAATAAAAAGGCCAGCGGTAAGGCGATAATTACACTTAAAGTAAGGCCCAGCAAGGTTTCGCGGGCG
>WRBN01000015.1 GCA_009784515.1 Spirochaetaceae bacterium
AATAGCCTTAAATATAGCTAGGTTAGATACAACTTCTACCTCTTCTATGGCTGGACGTATTAAACAGATGGCTTGGGACCATACTTACCTTGAAAAGTTACTTTTTTATATGCTCTAGCCCTGGCAATTTTTAGCTGCTAACGGCTTTTTAATATAATATAAAATAAATGATAACTATTTATAGTTGCCGTGAGGTAAGTAACCTCTCTTTTGGTAACAAAGGAGAGGTTAGGAATAAAAATTAAAGGCGCTTTTAAAATAAGTTTTTATTGTTAGCTAAGTTAGCGCACAAAAGAAATATCTCTAAGCACTGTTATAGGCTCGCCGGCAGCGTCATAAGTATCAAATTCTTCTGTTACAATTTCTCCGCTTTCATCAATTTCAGTAAGAATACGATTCATATACCCTAAAATAAACTTGTGTTCGGCACCGCGAGAGATTAGTGTTACTATTTGGTTATCTAGCTCCCAATCAAAGGAATCGGCATCTTCACCAATTCTAATCCACTCTACAGTATTGGGCTCAAACCTTAGCTCTTGGGTTGGTATTCCTAAGGCATTTCGGGTATTACTAAAAAAAGTGCTGCCGGCTAAATTTAGGGAATAAAGTTCCTCTTCACCATCCATACGGCAAGCCAATAAAGCTAAGCTAACCAATACGATTAAACCATAAAATTTTTTGTTTCTCATACAATCTCCTGTGTTTATTGTTTTGGTACATATTAAAATTTTGTGTACTTAAGTTAGTATAGGCCGGAACTTTAGAGTTTGTCAAGTGTTATAATACGAAAATTGCATTTGTAATATATTTTAGGGTAAAATTGACGGTAGGTGATGATAGTTTTAGAGTAGTATTATTCCTTATATTAAAACCCAATATTTACTGTATAAAAAGGGCTTGATAGCTTAAGGGTAATTATTATATAGTAAAAACCGAAGGAGAGTATTTGTGTTGTTCTTTTTAAAAAATATGACCTTGCAAAGTCCAAACAGAGCAACATAGCTAAAATAAGAAACCATCTTTATAGTTTTTTTCTTTGGTTATCTTAGCGGAGGCGGCGGCCTCAATTTTAACGGGCTTATCCATTTTAGCTGTGGCGCTCCAATCAAGCGGTTCTTTACCTATTTTAGTTAAAAATTGGTTAGCTTTGTTAAAGCAGCCGTTGCGTAAAAAACTAGTACCGGCTAACGGAGATGGGTGTGTTGCCGTAAAGATACTATGGCTAGGGTTGGTAACTAAAGCCGCTTTAGCCTTAGCGTAGTTGCCCCATAAAAAATAAAAAATATTATCGTTGTTTTGGTTAAGGTAGCTAATTAAATTATCGCTAAATTGTTGCCAACCCAAGCCGCTATGGCTGGCGGCTTTACCGGCCTGTACCGTTAATACGCTGTTAAGCATAAGCAGGCCCTGCTGAGCCCAGCCTTCAAGGTTACCGGTTCGTTCTACGGTATAACCTTCCAGCTTAAGTTCATCGTAAACATTTTTAAGCGAAGGTGGCGGCACGCCGTTATCGACGCTAAAGGCAAGGCCGGTAGCTACACCGGTGTGGTAAGGGTCTTGCCCCAATAACAAACCTTTTACTTGCTGGTAAGGGGTTAAATTAAAGGCTTTAAAAATATCGGTTTTAGCAGGGTAGCACCGGCTGTTGTTATAAGCCTCTTTTACTTTATTAAAAAGTAAGGTAAAGTAGGGTTTACTAAGTTCGTCTTCAAAAAAGGGCAGCCAGCCGGCCTCAATTTTATTTTCTGTAAAGTCTTCTAGGTTTTTAATAGTCATTTTATTTTTTAATTAACCGGCAGTTAATTTTCCTTTATATTCAAGGCCGGCATAACGGCAAAAGCTATGTATTTTGGCACTATCTTGGTTATTAGTGGTATAAAGCCCGGCGAGTTTTGTGCTGGGGCCGGTCATAGGCAGCTTAAGCTGGCGGGCCAGTTCTTCCTTAACTTCGTTAAGGCTATCAATAAGTTTAATATCGGGCAATAACTGCTCAAATTCCTCTTTTAAAAATAAAAAATGAGTGCAGCCCAGTATAAGGCTATCGATATTTTTAGTTAAAAAATGCTGGGCATAATCGGCAGCGGCGGCTAAGCGTTCTTGCTTAGTGGCTTGCCATAATTTGTTTTCTACAAATTCTACCAGCTGCGGAGCCGCTAATAAGCTAAAGCTGGCTTGTTTAAAAGTGGTTATATCGTTTAATAGTACAGGGTTGTTAATGGTAGCTTGCGTAGCTAACAGGCCAATTTGTTTGTTTATACTTTGTCTTAGAGCGACCGCTAAGGGTGGTCTTGTACCGATAACCGGTATGGCTAGCTGCTGAGCAATTTGTTCTTTAGCCGTTAAGGTAGCGGTATTACAGGCAATAACTATGGCTTTGGGTTTAAAGGTTTTAAGCAGGTCAATTAAATTTAAAAGTAATTCGGTAAGTTGCTGCGGACTTTTAGTACCATAAGGAAAGCCGGCGCTATCGGCCACATAAATAAATTTTTCGTTATAAAAGCTTTGTAAGTAATTAAGATAGCTTATACCACCTAAGCCAGAATCGAAAACCACAATAGGGGCATTATTGACCATAACCGTTAGTATAGCAAAAGAGGTGGTAATTAACAAGCACGGGAAGAAGTGCAAACTGGGCAAATTTATTAATAATAAAAATAGGGCTTAAAGTTACCTAAAAAGATAACTTTAAGCCCTAAACCTAGCGGTACTTAATTCCTATTAAAGCTAACTAAGATGCTTTAAAAGTTACTAAGGCCTGCGGTAACATAGCGCTGGCTATACCGGTTTTGTGTATTAATTTTTTGGCATTGCCAAATAGATACACGCCTTTGCTTGAGCTAAGCTCAATCGGCCCGGCTTCATCGGCATTAAGCTGCGGGGTAATTATTACCCTATTGCCTCTAACTTCGCCCATACCGTCCCAACGCCTTACGATTTTACCTTCGCCATCATCTTCTAATACCTCGTAACGTAACTCACCGTTTTGCTCTATGTCATCATCGGCGTAATCAAGGTAGATGTTTGTGCCATCATGCGATAGCTCGGGTATAATAGGCCACTCTACAGGCGGCACACCGCGCGGTTTGTCGGTATAATAATAAAAAGCCGAATCTAACAGGTACTCAGCGTTAGCATCGTAAGTTTTTAACTCGGTAAATTCCTTTAAAATAACGTTAAAAGTTATAGCTAGCTGTTGTTGAGCATTACCAAGCTCTACTACATCGCCGGCAAGGTTAGGAAATACCTCGTAAAAACAAATTACATCGTTAGGGTCGGTACTTGGGGCCCCATTAACACTGCGCACCATCTTTAAAGCACCGCTGCGGCCTTGCTTTAGGCTATCAAAAAGCTTGCTGGCGCCTACTTCTTGGCCGTTATCCAATATTTTAAAGTTAGGGTCTACTAAAGCACGCAAAGACCTTTTAGGGCTGGCTAAGGTCATATTAATGGTCATAGCTAGGGCTGTTATTACTTGGTCTTGCGGGCCTGTACCTTTTTGGGCGCTCAAAATATCTACTGTAGTTGCCTCTTGCGATACAGTAATGTTGTCCATTACGCAGCCCAATAAAACGCCGTTAAAATAGGCCCAGCCGTGCATAATGGGGTTGTCGGTTAAAGCCTTTACGCCTGCTGCCGATGTTCCATAGTTAGTGTTTGTCATGATTTTTCTCCTTTTTTTGACAATTTAAATTTGCATATTGATAGTAAAAGTAACAAAACCTACAGGCAAGGTAGGAAAATCTACCAGCTGTATCTGATTTTTAAAGGCTGTTCTGCCTTCGATAACAATATTAATATTTTTGATATTAAATTGTATATCCATTATTTCTTGACCAATTTGTATCACCTCCTCATCGTTTTGGCCATAAATTAATACCGTTAAGGTGCCTGTTTCAAAGCGGGCGCTATTGCCGTTTGGGCTGGTAAAGGTAGTATCTAACTGTACTACTACCAGCGGCTCTGTTAATTTTTGCATAGGCCTCGCTACACTTACCTTATAGGGTATTTTTTGGGCTATATATTCAGCTATTTTATATCTTACCACTTTTTAACTCCTTGTTACTAAAAGCCCTTAACTGCGGCCTTTGTGCTTATATAAATCGGGGCTTGAAAAACTCACTTAAATAATTTTTTTAAAAAAAAGTGTGGCTAGGTTTATAGCTCTCAAGCAAGATTAAGCCTTTGTTTATTCCTTCTGCCTTTTTAGGATTACTGTTGTTTTTTAAAAAGGTAGTTTCGGCCAGCTTTACTCCTTGCGCTCCTAGCCCGGCAAAAACTACAGCTTGATAGTACATAAAGGCTTGTAACCTAATATCCTCCGCTTTGCTTGCCTGATATTTAGCCACAAAGCTTTGCATATCTATTTGTTGCTCCAGCTGCTTAATATCGGTTAGCGTTATTTTGCCGTCTAACGCTAACCAAATTTGGGCCAGAGCTAAGCTTTTTTTTGGTTAAGTACCTGCTCTTTATAATAGTTAGCAAAATCGAGCACCTGCGAGGTAGTAAGCTGGTTTAAAACATCTTCCGGGATATTCCAAACTTTACCGATAAACTCCAGCACACCATCAATACTGGTATTACTTTGCAGTTTTTCTAACTCTTTAGATGGCAAATCTTTACCGTGATAAACTACCCCGTTTAACTTAACATCTAAATCAATCTCTTTGGTTTTAATTTCTAACATTTTTATCTCCTTTTAAAATGTATTTATTTAATCATCTGCTTCTATAATGGCTTTAAGGCGGGCAAGTTCATCGTTAATTATGGTGTTACCCCCTCTTAACAAGCCGGGCTCAACTTTACGGCTTAATTGCTCGTAACTGGTTGCTGCTTCGGCTTTTAAATCTTTTAATTGCCATTTTTGGCCGTCAAAGTAGCTTTTTTTATAATTGTTTAAAGCCATGTAAGGCGGCTTAAGTAGGGTAATCCCACCGCCATATTGCTGCACAAAGCCGGCTAAATATTGATTAGCAGCGGCATAATAATAGCCATTATTGTCGTAATAATATAAAATTGTTTCCATTTACACCCACCTTATTTCTACATAACAAGCGCTATCGGCCCTGCCGGCTACACCTACGGCAGACCAACTTGCGGGCATAAAGCTAGCCGTCATATTACCGCCTTTACCCCCTTTACCGCCTCTTCCTCCGGCACCGCCATTGCCGCCTCTGGGACCGCTACCACCACTTCCCGTTTGCCCACCGCCCCCTCCTCCACCGGCACCGCCTCCACCGCCGCCTATACCACCAAAGCCGCTAACAGCACCGGTTTGCATAGCAAAATTACTATTAGTAAGCTCGTAATTAAAAGCCGACGGCATACCTGTTGTGCCTCTGCCGCCGCCGGCGCCACCACCACCGCCTCCGGCACCGGCACGGCTAAACGAACCGGTTGAACCTCTTTCACCGTCCCGGCCATTGGCCCCCGGCCCGCCGCCGATGCCACCGCCTCCGCCATCACCACCGCTGCCAATGCCACTAGCACCGGCACCATTAAGGCCGTTAGCACCGCTGGCACCGTTACCGCCGGCTACGCCATGCCTTCTGGCCTCTCCACGCAAAGTAATAGCGCTGTTATTATTAATGTTAAGTATCAAGGGAGAACGGTATTGCCTGTTAATTAGGGCAAGCTCGTTAGCGTTTAAGTTTAAGCCTATCCCATCGTTACCATGTTCGCCGGCCCCACCGCCGCTACCACCGCTACCGCCAGACCTGCTACCTCCGTTGCCCCAATTACCGCTTGTGCCGGCAGCATTACCTGCACCACCGGCACCGCCCATGCCGCCGCCGGCCGCATTACTGCCCCAGCCGCCCGTGCCGCCTCTCGCTGCTATTTGTTCCGCAGCAATACCTAAATTGCGGTTAGGCTGGCTTGGGTAAGCTGTATAAGTGCGGCCATCGTATACCGTTACCCGCACCATGCAGGCTACCCAAGCCTCGTTAAAGGTAAAGCTTTGCACACCTTCTAGGGAAAAACTGGCGTAGTTGGGTAAATCTTCCCAGCGTTCGGTTACTTTTTTGTTACAATCGCTTACATTCAGTACGCTGCCTAAACCGAAATACTCTACTTCTAACCCTTTATTTACATAGCTTTCATGTATTACTACAAAACCTTCCAGCGGGCCTTCGTATATCACCATAAAGGTATCTAGCACTAAATAATCTAGGCTATGCACCTCTTTAAATTGGATAGGCAAGCCCGGTATCCTTAACGTTATGTAATCTATCAGCTGCTTAGCCGGTTTTTCAAAGCAAAAGAAGCCGGTATACCCTGTAGTTTCTTGATGATAAGCGTAAGCAATATGCTGCTCTACCAACAGTTTAGGCAGCCACCTTTTACGGCGTAAGCTTAAACGGGCGTTTATCCATTCGCGGCGTTTATTGTTAGGCAGTACAATACCTTGCTCATTGACAACCACAAAGTTTTTTAAAAAGTTATAACTAAAAGGCCGGCCATTTTTGGCACCCAAGTGGTTAAGTAAATACCTTCTTTTAGCTAAATCGTATTGTATATTTTTAGTTGTTATCGCTATACGGTTAGTACTAGGCAAAATAGCTATGTTATTTAATTTTTTAGCTGTAATAATTTTGGCCTCATTATGGTCATAATCTACCTTCATAATACGGCCAACATTGGCAGCAGCTACCTGTATAAGGCCCTGCCCGGGGTTTAGCCGGTACAGTTTATACTCGTGCTCGTTGGGTTCCTCCTCTTCGTTCTCGATGGCATTAAGTAAAACTTCTTCATTAGTAGTAGCTTGCACCGTTACGCTATTAATTTGGGTGGGCACAAACTCTAAAAAGTGGCCCCAAACATCTAGTAACCGTTCGGTAATTACAAACTCTTCTATTTTATTCATTTACACCCACCTTATTTCTACATAACAAGCGCTATCGGCCTTGCCGGGTACGTTGGTTACCACCCAGCCCGGCGGTATAAGGCTGTTAGTTTTAGCCCCACCGGTCCCGCCGTTACCACCGCTACCGCCTTGCCCGCCATTACCACCTCTGGCACCGCGCTCAGCGCCACCGGCGTTACCACCGCCTCCCCCGCCGCCGCCGCCTCCTCCGGCACCGGCAAGACCACCAAAACCGCCGATAGCGCCCGTTTGTAAGATTAGGCCGGTATTACCGTTGCGTAAGCTATAATTAAAGGCACTGGGCATACCGCGAAGACCTTTACCACCAGCTCCGCCATTACCGCCTGAGCCGCCGTTTCTGCCACCACCGGGGCCATGACCGGCAGAACCATTTAATCCTGCATTACCAACTATACCTGCGTTACGGGCAAAACCGTGTACCGTAATGGCACTATCGTTATGGTTGTTCATAATCATCGGGCTGTGGTATTGTTTGTTAATTAAAGCTAACTCGTTGACGGTATTGTTTTGGCCGGGGCCTAAATCGCCGTCGGCTCCCCGCACCCCGGCAGCTCCGCCGGGAGCGCCTGTACCGCCGCCGCCGCCATTTGCGAACAATCCAAGCCCATAACTTTGACCACTCCCGCCACCACCGTTATGGCCATTATTCCCGTTACTATTAGGTAATTGGCCGCCTAAGCCGCCGGCACCGCCATGCCCGCCGCTAGCATTACCGGGGTTGCCGGTAAAACCCCTGGCCGCTATTTGCTCCTCTGCAATACCCAAATTGCGGTTAGGCTGGCTTGGGTAAGCTGTATAAGTGCGGCCATCATACACCGTTAGGCGTACCATGCAGGCCACCCAAGGTTCATTAAAGGTAAAGTTTTGCACACCTTCTAAGGTAAAGCCGGCGTAGTTGGGTAAATCTTCCCAACTATCGGCTACCTTTTTGTTGCAATCGCTTACATTAAGCACGCTGCCTAAGCCAAAGTATTCTACCTCCAGCCCTTTATTTGCATAGCTTTCGTGTATTACTATAAAACCTTCCAGCGGGCCTTCGTAAATAACCATAAAGGTATCAAGCTCTATTAACGCTAAGCTGTGCACCTCTTTAAATTGAATAGGCGAGCCCGGTATCCTTAACGCTATGTAATCTATCAGCTGTTTAGCGGGTTTTTCAAAGCAAAAAAAGCCGATATACCCCGTCATTTGCTGATGGTAAGCGTAAGCAATATGCTGTTCTATCAATATCCTCGGCAGCCATCTTTTACGGCGTAAGCTTAAGCGGGCATTAACCCACTCGCGGCGTTTATCGTTAGGCAGCACAATACCTTGTTCGTTGGTAACCACAAAGTTTTTTAAAAAGTTATAACTAAAGGGCCGGCCGGCTTTCTCGCCAAAGCGGGTAGGGATATAGTCTTTGGCGGCTATATCGTACTGGATATTTTTAGCGGTTATCCCAATACGATTAACGCTAGGCAAAATAGTTATGGCATTTAATTTTTTGGCGGTAATAACCTCCGCCCCGTCATGCTCATAATCTACCCTAATAATACGGCCAATATGGGTAACGGCTACCCTAAGTAAACCTGCGCCGGGGTTTAGCCGGTACAGTTTATACTCGTGCTCGTTAAGCTCGGCCTCTTCGTCCTTGATGGCGGTAAGCAGGCTTATGCGCCCTAATGAAGGGTCTTGCACCGTTACACGGTTAATTTTAGTGGGCACAAACTCTAAAAAGTGGCCCCATACATCTAATAATCTTTCGGTAATAACAAATTCTTCTCTTTTATTCATTTTTACACCTGCTGCGTCATAATTCTATTAACAAGCTGCGCCTGCTTGCCAAGGTCTTTTATAAGGGATACGGCATCGCTGGTTTTACCAAATTTTATGTTGGTAGTAAGGTTTTGGCCATTAACGTTATACAAAACCTCTTGGGCCGATACCTCTACATCTCTAAAAAAGTTGTTAATACCATTTACATGGTCTAGCACCACACTGCCGCCGTTAGGTAAAACCAGCCTTAAGCTATTAATTAGCTCATCGCTCTTAATATCTATCTCGCGCAATAAGGGGCTAGCCGCTAAAGCCCGGCCATCATTTAATAATTGGTTTTTAGTATCTTTAGGAAAGGTATGTAACTTATCATTAATATAAACCTCTACCGGGCTATCGTTGTACAGCATAACCCGCAAATGCTGTAAGTTAAACTCACTTACGCCATTTACCTCAACGCCGGCGTTGTTCTCTAAAGCTGTAAAGCGGTAAGCTTTGGTAGCAAGGGCATAAAGGGTTGTTTCATCGCTAACCTCTATGACTTCCGGGTTAAAACTAAAATCTTTTATGTCTTTACAGGCTCTAATAATAAATTTTTCGTTATGGGTTTTTTGACTAATAACGTAGTTGGTAAGCTCTATATATTTAAGTTTAGTAAAGCTTAAGCTGCCTTTATAAATAGCCTCCGGTACCAAAAAAAATTCGGCCATTTCTTTAATGCTTTGGCGGTTATGTACATAAAAAGGTACTTTTATTTCTTTATATTGCCGGCCATAAATTACTATACTGGTGGCATCTTTAGCAATAGCGTCATCGCCATAATCACGAATTCCGCCGCTGCCGCTGCCGGCAATTAAAACTTTTACCTCATTGCGTACGCTCTTTTTATCTTGCTCTAAACTTAAATTATGGTAGTCATGGTCTTCGCTCAGCCTAATTTTACGGCTGCTTTGCGGGGCTATAAAGTAGAGCAAGCCCATGTTATCTATACCATAAAAAGCCCCACCGGCCAGCTCGGCTAAGGTAGCCAAAGCCTCGCCTAAAGTTACATCGTCGGTTCTAAATTCGGGCAATAAGCGATTACCGCATAAAAAGCCGTCTTCGTTAATGCCGTTAAGTAAGCCCTCATAGTGGCCTACGTCAAATTTACTTAAAGCCTCTAAAGTTAATTCTTTGGCTATGCCATGTATGGTATTTGGCCCGCGCGGTAAATCGTGCAGCTTTATATCGTACAAAGTGTTTAAAAAGTTACTGCCTTTAATAATGCGGTTACCGTCTAGGGTATCCATACTTTCTATTACGCCATAACCTAACCATTGCGCATTAACTGTAATGCTTATTAAGCTGCCGATACTACCAATAAAGTTGGTATTGTTACTAATACTTAGCTGAAAACTGCTTAAGCCGCCCTCGCGCCTAACCACAATCTCTGCCGTTAATAACGGTTCTACGGCGCTGCTGATAGAAAAAACACTGCGTCCGCGCGTATTAATAATCATAAACTCGATGGCGCTTTCATTAAAGCTGGCCATTTCGGGTATAATAAAACTTTTGTCCATATCGGGGTTGTCGTCTGCAAAGATTTCTTTGCTATTATTTGCTCCTACTAACATTTAAATTGCCGTCCTTTTGTATAATCTGGCTACAAGGTCAAAGCTTTGTTCAGCTATTACCCGTAAGCTATAGCGGCCATCGTTGCTGGCACGTAAGTTAAAGAAGGCGGTATTGGGCCGTATATCGGTATTGGCCGCCTCCTCTACATCGGTGTTGCTAATACCATAAGAAACTTTTCCCTCTAAGGTATCTACAACTAAAACATCGTAATCGGTTCCTAATACTGCCCGCTCATTATTATTTACCTTGCGGCTTTCTATAGTAAGCACCTCGCCGGTAGATTTATCTAAGGTGTTATCCCATAAGACAATAGTTACGCCCTCACATTCTTCTTCAAAAGTAAGCATTAAACGATAAGGGGTATCAATGTAAGAGCCACCTAAAAGGCTACTAGGTACATCAAAGGTGGTTACCCTATCTGGAAAGTTATTTAAGGTAACGGGGTGATTGGCGGTAAAAAACGGTTCCAATAGCTCTAAACTAACCGTTAAAGTACCCACTTTTTTGTAACTGCCCGGCTGCCAAGTAATGCTATATTCGGTGAGCGCTACAGGGGTTTTACTATTAACCTCATCAGACTGTAAATATTTAGCATTATTAAAAACATAACTCAAAAGCTCGGTATCGCTTTTTAAAGTTATAGGTATAGATAAAGCTAAATTCGTGCTGGCGGCCCGCGAAGGGAAAGGCGCTATAGCCCCTGCCAAACTGGTTTTTTGGATAATAGTCGTTTCTAGCGGGAAACTATTTTCGGTAATGGTATACCCATCTTTGAGTAATTCATCAAGGTTAAACACCTCATTGTTTTTGGTAATAATACTATACATTAAATTAACTCCGTTGTAAGCCTTTGTTTAAAGTACTGGTAATATTCTTCTGGGGTATTACTTGTACCATAAAAATTAAAGGTAAAGTTTTGATTGCGGTTTGCTAGGTTATCTAACAAATTATTGGTTTGGTCGGCGGTTTTTACAGCGCTGCCTCTAGGTAAATTAACGAGTTCGGCTCCTTTTTCACCGACAAGAGCCAACCCGCCGGTGTGAAAGTTGGTACCATTAGCGTAAGCAGGCACAAATTGCTGGCCACTAATAGCCGCCACCTGAGCCGCCGTTACCCCAGCCACGACGGCGCTTTGAGCTGCTGCTAAAGCAGCGCCAACCAAAGGAATAGAGGATAAGCTAGCCCATGCCCCCATTATGGCGCGGCCGCCGGCCATAATGGCTTGTACGATATTGAATTTTTTTTCGCTTTCAAAGGCTTTTTTGGCTTGTTCATTTTTTTCGGCGCGCTGCTGTTCTTCAAGTTCCGCTAAAGCGGCGGCCTTTTCTTCTTCTAAGGCTTCTTGTTCGTCCTCTATTTCTTGCATTCTCTCTAAATACTCAAGCTCGCTGATAACGCCGTTTTCGTAATCTTCTGCCAGTAACGCCTGCTTTTCGGCAAATTTACTCTTTTCACCGGCTAAAACATAATCCCAATGAGCATCAAACTCTTCGCGCTGCTTTGTATGCGCCGCCGTTAAATCTTTAGTTGACCTACCAAAAAAACTGCCTAATACTTCTGTGGCCCCTTTAACTAAATTAGCTGCATTATCGCCAATACCGCTAAAAACACCTTTAATGTTGTTGCCAATATCTTGCCAGCTGCCGCCAATTTTAGAGGTAAAACCGTTAAAGACCCCTTGTAAATTTCCTAGTATACTTTGCGCCCCAGCTAAGCCTTCGCTAAAGATACCTTTAACGCTGCTGCCAAGCTTACTAAGGTTCCCTAAAGTACCGTTTAGCAGCCCCTGTCCAAAATCTTTAGCGTCATCTACAAGGTTGTGGAAACCGTTTTGCATATCGGTAAAAATAGTTCTGGCACTATCGCCTAAACTATTTACCTTAGCTAGCACATCGGTTACTAACTCTTGCCCAAAATCTTTAGCGTCATCTACAAGGTTATGAAAGCCGTTTTGCATATCGGTAAAAATAGTTCTGGCACTATCGCCTAAACTATTTACCTTAGCTAGTACATCGGTTACTAACTCTTGGCCAAAATCTTTAGCGTCATCTACAAGGTTATGAAAGCCGTTTTGCATATCGGTAAAAATAGTTCTGGCACTGTCGCCTAAGCTATTTACCTTAGCTAGCACATCGGTTACTAACTCTTGGCCAAAATTTTTGGCATCATTTACTAAGTTGTTAAAGTCGTTTTCTATCTCTGCAAAAGTAGCTTTAACATCGTTACCAAAGGCCTCTAAATTATTAAAGGCTTCGGTTAATAATTCTTCGCCAAAATTTTTAGCTTCGCTGGCTAAATTTTTAAGGCCTACAGTTACCTCATTTAAGCTAAAGCTTTTCTCCATTAAGCTTTTTACTTGGTCGTTAATGACTGTTTTAGAGTGCTCTAAAACGTTGTTTACATTTAGTACTTCTTTAACAAGGTTAGAGGCCTGTGCTTGAGCCTTTTTTGCCTCGTTACCTAATTGGGTTATTGCATTAATAACCGGTTTTATTTCTGTAATTTCAGGTACATTGGTACTTGTTTGCATGTATCCCTCCCTCTGCGCTATAAAAAATCGGGCTGCTAACATTCCACTTAACTATTTTTTTAAAAAAGTTTCTAAAAAAATTCCAGCAAGAATTATCAGCAATTATGAGGGTGTTAGATAGCGCCTTAACTTGTTGATTTTAAAAAAGTAAAACAAAATTCTCCTTGACATCACGTAGGGTTAATGTATAATTGTAGTAACTAACTAAAGAAAATAGGAAGATTAACATAATGAAAGAAACAATCAATATCCAGCTCGATTCAGCATTACCGGAAAGGCCTGTTTTTGAGGCCGGCTTTCGTCGCGCTCCTAAACGCGAAGCGGTACTTTCCCACGAAGATAAGGTAACCGCCATTAAAAATGCTTTGCGTTATATACCGAAGGAGCACCACGAGGCGATGGCTAAAGAATTTGCCACCGAGTTAGAAGAGCACGGGCGCATTTACGGCTACCGCTTTCGGCCCGCCGGTAAGCTTTACGGCAAACCTATCAACGAATATAAGGGTAACTGTGTTGAAGGTAAGGCCTTTCAGGTGATGATTGATAATAACCTTGATTTTGAGGTGGCGCTTTATCCTTACGAGTTAGTAACTTATGGCGAAACAGGCCAAGTTTTTCAAAACTGGATGCAGTATTGCCTTACTAAAAAATATCTTGAAGTTCTTACCGATGAACAAACTTTGGTGCTTATGTCGGGCCACCCGCTTGGCCTCTTTCGTTCACACAAATTGGCGCCGCGCGTTATCGTTAGCAATGGGCTAATGATAGGTCAGTACGATAATCAGCAGGCCTTTAACCGTGCAGCGGCCATCGGGGTAACCAACTACGGCCAAATGACCGCCGGTGGGTGGATGTACATCGGCCCGCAAGGAATTGTTCACGGCACTTTTAACACACTTTTAAATGCCGGGCGCCTTTTTCTTGGCCTTTCTAAAGAGCAGGATTTAGCCGGTAAACTCTTTGTAACCTCTGGGCTTGGCGGTATGAGCGGAGCACAGGGCAAGGCCGCCGAGATTGCCGGCGCCGTTTCGCTTATTGCCGAAGTGGATATTTCGCGTATTAATACTCGCCATTCACAAGGCTGGGTCAGTAAACAAACCGGCTCGTTGGAAGAGGCGGTGCGCTGGGCAAAGGAAAAATTGGTGGCCAAAGAGCCTTGTGCCATAGCTTATCACGGCAATATCATCGATTTGCTGGAATATTTAATTGAGCAAAAGGTGCCAATCGATTTACTTTCCGACCAAACCTCCTGCCATGTGCCTTACGATGGCGGTTATTGTCCGCAGGGTATAAGCTTTGAAGAACGTACGGTTATGCTTAAAGATAATCCGGCCCATTTCCGTCAGTTAGTAGATAAATCTTTAAGACACCACTACGAGCTTATCGTTAAGCTGCACCAAAATGGTGTTTATTTCTTTGATTACGGCAACGCCTTTTTAAAGGCTGTTTACGATGCCGGTGTAAAGAGCGTCTGTAAAAATGGCAGCGATGAAGTTGACGGCTTTATCTTCCCCTCGTATGTGGAGGATATACTTGGCCCTCACCTCTTCGATTACGGTTACGGCCCCTTCCGCTGGTGCTGCCTCTCTGGGAAGCAGGAAGACCTTGACGCTACCGACAAGGCGGCGATGGAGTGCATAGACCCTACCCGCCGCTACCAAGATCGCGACAACTATGTTTGGGTGCGTGATGCTAAAAAGAACAAGCTGGTGGTGGGCACCAAGTGCCGCATACTTTACCAAGACGCAGAGGGCCGCACCAAGATTGCCCTTAAACTTAATGAGATGGTGCGTAACGGTGAGGTTGGCCCCATTATGCTTGGCCGCGACCACCATGACACCGGCGGCACCGATTCGCCGTTCCGTGAAACCTCTAACATCAAAGACGGCTCCAACATTACCGCCGATATGGCCACCCACTGTTATGCCGGCAATGCGGCGCGCGGCATGAGCCTTATCGCCCTGCACAACGGCGGTGGGGTAGGTATTGGTAAATCTATTAATGGCGGTTTTGGTATGGTTTTAGATGGCAGTGAACGTGTGGATACTATTTTAAATATGGCTATGCCTTGGGACGTTATGGTGGGGGTTTCGCGCCGCGCTTGGGCCACTAATGACCATGCGATAGAAACCGTTAAGTTATATAATATGAACAATACCGGGACCGACCATATTACCCTACCGGCTGTGGCTGAAGATGAGCTGGTGCGTGCGGTTTTAAAAATGTAGGAAAGTACAACCACGAGGCTCAAAAGAAAAATTTGTTTTTCATGTGTTTCGTGGTCAGTTTTTAAAAAAAATTTTTGATTTCTGTGGAAATCTATTAAAGTTTTTTGATAACTTCTAGATTTAATCCTGTTATGGCAGCAATAACTTCCAGCTCAAAGCCTTTATTTAGCATGTTGCGGGCTGTTTGCTCTATACCCTTTTCCATACCTTTTTCTATACCCTTCTCCATACCTTCTTCAAACCACACCTCCTGAGCCTCTTCTAAACTCCATTCTTTTGTCAACATATTTTTTACCTCCTCTAGGTGTTTATCTAAAAATTCTTTTAATATATCGTGCTTTAGGCAATAATCTGCCGCTAGCTCAGCGGCCTTTTCTAAGCTAAATCCTTCATCTATATATTTTTGCACCTTATAAATAAAAGCGCTATAACCAAATAAACTTTGTGATTGCTTGATGAATTTATCATTTTGTCCGTAGTTAATATTAATTACTTCTACCTCTAATTCTAGTAAGATTGCCTCAGTTAAAGGTGTGCCGGCAAAACTCTCTGATAATTTAAGAGTATGCTTAGGGGTAATGGCTCTTTCCCGTTGTATAGTACATAAAATTGTGGTCTTGGCAATGTTACTAAATTGCGTTTATACAGAGCTTTGCCGGGTATTATTTTTTCATAAAGTCTAGCAATATACATAAGTAAGCGTAAAGGCATATTTAAATTAATAGTTGATTGATGCTCAATAAGTACAATTACCTTACCATCAACCATAAATGAAATATCGTTTACCCTATCCATGTAAAAAACATCTTCTAAAGTATTAATAACTAAGGGAGTATCGTTGGTGATTTTAATATCGGTTAAAGCAAAATAGAGCTCACGAAGCCTATCTTCATTACTAAAAAAGAAGGTAAACAAACTGTTTTTAAACTGTACAGACATAATCAAAAGTATAAAGCTATTTACCTGCTTTGTCAAAGGTATTATTTAATTAAAGCAGTCCATTTTAAACAACCCCCTTTTAATAAGGGGGTTGTTTATTTATTTACAATATCAACGCCGCGATAGAGCCAAAAATCATAATCGGAAAGTTAAAATGAATAAAGGTAGGCACACAGGTATCATAAATATGGTCGTGCTGGCCATCGGCGTTAAGACCGGCTGTAGGCCCTAAGGTAGAGTCGGAAGCTGGGGTACCGGCATCACCGGTAACACCGGCCGAAATAACTAGGGCGGCAATCGCTACAGGGCTAAAACCCATACCGGCCATAATAGGCACAAAAATAGCTGCGATAATAGGAATGGTACCAAAGGAGGTGCCAATACCCATAGTAATAAGCAAGCCGATAAGCTGTAAAGCAATAACTAAGCCAACCCGGTTGTTGCCTACAATCGACTGCGACCACTCAACTAACGTGCTTACCCCTCCGGTAGCGCGAATAACGGCCCCAAAGCCACCGGCAGCCAGCATAATAAAGGCGATAAAACCCATTAACTGGATACCACCCTTTAAGGTTTCGTCAAAATCTTTGTATCTAATGGTACCAAAGCCCACCATAATAATAACACCAATAGCCGCACCCAACGGTAACGCCCATGAGCCGCCAAAAATAATTTGTACCACAAAAGCCGTTAAAGCACCAATTAAGGCGCCCCAGTGTTTACGGGTAAACCCTTGAGTAGCCGCTTCATCTACCTCTTTAAGGCCTACTAAGGGGCGATCTTCGTAGATACGTTCTTTGCGGTAGGTAAAAAATACGGCAATAAATAAACCAATAAGCATACCGATTGTCGGTAAAAGCGCGGCTGTAGGTAATACTCTAATGTCGATATGCACGCCGTTTTCTATTAAGTTGGTAGCAACAATGTTATGAAAAATTAAGCCAAAGCCGGCAGGAATTAACATATACGGGGCTTTAAGACCAAAAGTAAGGGCGGTGGCCACACCGCGCCTATCAATTTTCATGCGGTTCATCATAGCCAAGAGCGGCGGAATAAGAATAGGAATAAAGGCGATGTGAATAGGAATAACATTTTGTGAAAGACACGCAATACCTGCTAAAACCAGCACAAAAATTTTCCCTGTTTTGCCAAAAACACGCTCTAGGCCGCGCGAAAATTTTGTAGCAAGGCCCGAGCCCGAAATACCATAAGCCAAAGCGCCCAGTAAAATATAAGAGAGCGCTACTTGGTTTTTAGTAGCCATACCGCCAATAAAGGTGGTCATAATGGCATTCATATCCATACCGGCGATTAACCCGCCAAGCACAGCCGAAACAATAATGGCGATGATAATGTTAAATTTTAACAAACAAAGCACAGTTAGAAAAATAACCGAAATTACTACCGGATTCATAAATATCCCTCCAAATAATTAATAATTAAAAACTAATAATTAAGAACTTTTAATTATTAATCTTTACTTCTTATTTTAGTTCCCCAATGGCTGCCTCAACGGCTTCTACTATTTTATTTGTGTCGATAAGGTCGGCAACCTTGTTAAAATCTAGATAAAGCTCGCGGTCATCGGTAACTTTAGTTACTACCGAGCGGATTATATCATAGGCTGCCTGTGTTCCTTTACCAAGTTTTTTACCTTGATATTTGTGGTTTAAATCGATAGCCTGTACGGAGGCAAATAGTTCGATAGCCAGCACCCTACTTACATTAAAGTAAATTTCACGAGCCTTTCTGGCCGCAATCGTACCCATACTTACATGGTCTTCCTGCCCGGCCGAAGAGGGGATAGAATCGACACTAGCAGGGTGGGCCAGCACCTTGTTTTCGGAGACTAAAGCCGCTGCTGAGTATTGAGCAATCATAAAGCCCGAATTAAGACCGCCTTTTTCGGTAAGAAAGGCCGGTAAACCACCGGATAAAGCCGGATTTACCAGCCGCTCAATGCGCCGTTCCGAGATATTGGCCATCTCTGAAAGAGCAATTCCTAAAAAATCGAAGCTTAAGGCCATCGGCTGGCCATGAAAATTACCGCCGGAAATCGCTAAATCTTTATCGGCTAAAATAATCGGGTTATCGGTAACCGAGTTCATCTCGATGGCTACTTTTTCAGCTACATATCTTAAAGCGTCTTTACTGGCTCCATGTACTTGCGGCACACAGCGCAGGCTATAGGCGTCTTGCACCCTAATTTCGCCGGTTTTGGTTATGCGCTGGCTACCCTCTACCAAACGTAACATATTGGCCGCCGTATCCATTTGGCCTTGATGGGGCCTAATTTGGTGAATATCGGGGATAAAAGCATCGGTTAAACCATTTACCGCCTCTAGGGTAAGAGCGGCGGCGATGTCGCATAATTTTAAGAGGTTAAGACCATCATAAAGGGTCAGCGAGCCAATACCGGTCATCGCTTGCGTGCCGTTGATAAGACCAAGCCCTTCCTTCGAGGTTAAGGTGATGGTTTTAATACCGGCCAGCTGCATAGCTTTTGCGCCCGGCATAAGCTCGCCTTTGTAATAAGCTTCGCCCAAGCCAAGCAGCGGCAAAACTACATGCGATAACGGCGCTAAATCGCCCGAAGCGCCTAACGAGCCTTTTTCGGGCACAGCGGGAATAACTTCGGCATTAAGCATATCCACAAAGCCCTGAATAGTTTCGAGGCGAACTCCCGAAAATCCTTGCGTTAAGGCATTAATCCGCAGTAACATAAGCGCTCTTACGCTCTCGGCCGGTAGATGTTTACCTATGCCGCAGGCATGGCTAACAATTAAATTTCGCTGGAGAAGTTCGGTTTGGTCTTTTGATATACTTACTTTGCTAAATTCTCCAAAGCCGGTAGTAATACCATAAACGGTACGGCCCTCATCTACAAGGCGGTCAACATATTCCCGCGATTTATTAATAGCTGCCTTTGCGCCCTCGCTTAACTGCACTTTATGGTTTTGCCGCGCTACGGCAGCAACATCTTTTAGTTTTAAACTTTTTCCATCAATAACAACGCTATTCATTTCCTCTCCCCATTAATTATTATTTTAAATTACAATTCCCTATCTGTCAACAAAAAAAGGTAGCTATTCATTTATAGATATTTAACAATAAAAAAACCTTGACATAGGTAGATTTATGTGATAAAGTGGCTAATAGTTATAGCTTTATTTATAGGTTGACGCTCGGCTTAAAGTGCTAATCTATCGATATTTAAGGTATGAACAAAAGAGGTGAAAAAATTATGGATTGGAAGCTTATCCCTAAGATAGAAAACGAACTGATAGAGCTTCGGGATAAAGAAGCCATTTTAAGATTCTTTGCCAATAATAATATTGTAACTAATGAAGACAAGATGGAGAGTTTAAGGTTAGCTATGGGTGTTAAGACATCGGAGGTGTATTACGATTCTGATGATTCTGATCCTTACAGCGATGCTAAGTTAGAATTTGAATTAGCTATATTTTTGGGTAAAACTTGGCGCAGGCTTAAAAAAGGGATCTAGTTAAAAACTTATGAATAAAATATATATCGATTCGTTACGCACTAAAGTGAACAACGCTATTAGTATTCATGATAATTATGGCTTTAATAGTGAAGAAAGTAAGGCCGCTCGGAGTGAGGTAATAGCCGAATTTAATAATGTCTTTGGTACTTATTTAAATGACGCCATATTATTAAGTTACAAACACAGTTTAGAGCAGTTAATCTCGGATATGACTGATAGTCTTGCTTTAATAAATTACGAATATATTAATAATGTTGATGTAGCTGTGAGGGCCACCATAAGACCTATAGGTATTAATAAATATCATATAATTGTTAATGGAACGTTAAGCAAAGTTGAAAGACGTGTTGCTGTGGCCCACGAACTCGGCCATCTCTTAATTAGTGTGCTTAACGGTGAGATTTACAATAATATTATACGTACATTCCCTAAAAATAGAGAGTATGTTGCCTCTTTTTTAGGGCTTATCATGATAATGAAACAGAGTATCTTTTACCAAGATGGTATAGAAGAGTTTATTATTGATGATAATGAGAAGTTACTAAGACTTTCTGAATTAATTTTTCTAAAATACAATAATTAGCAGTAATCCAATATTTTTAAATAAATAATTATCTATTGATTTAAAACCATTGACAAGCAAAGAAAGATAGAGCATAATGGCATTTATGATAGCAAATGCCAAAAAAGAATACCCGGCGACCAGAGTTATGTCGGGATTTATGGAGCTACTTCCAGAGGAACAGCTAGAATTTGATAAGATTAAAGCCACCATTTTGGCAACTTACCAATCTTTTGGCTTTACGGCTCTAGATACCCCAGCTATGGAGCGTATGGAGATACTGCGCGCCAAAGATGTGGGTGAAACCGCTACTCAAATTTATGAAATAGAGCCGCGCGGCGAACAAACCGAAAGTAAAAGCGGCCTGCGTTTCGACCTAACGGTGCCGCTGGCCAGATATGTGGCCGAGCACTTCAACGAGCTTAGTTTTCCTTTTCGGCGCTGCCATATAGCCAAAGTTTACCGCGGCGAGCGAGCGCAAAAGGGGCGTTTTCGAGAGTTTTACCAGTGCGATGTTGATGTGATAGGCCACAACAGTCTCTCCATTCGTTACGATGCCGAAATTCCCAGTATAATTTATCAATTATTTAAAAAACTTAATTTTGGTAAATTTACCATTCGTGTAAATAACCGCAAGTTATTAAATGGTTTAATAGAAGCGCTGGATTGTGCGCCTTTGGCCGACAAAATTTTGGCGGTAATAGACAGGATAGAGAAAATTTCGCCCGAAAAATTTGTAGAACAGCTTAAAGAGCTTAGCCTTGATGGTGATAAGGTAGCTTTACTACAAAAATTTTTTGAAACTAAAGAAAGTAATGCCGCTACATTACAGCACTTGAGCGATTTTGGTATAAATAATGAAAGTTACCTAGCCGGCCTTAACGAGCTGGAGACGGTAGTGGCCTTTATGCAGGCCTTAAATGTAGACGACAGCTACTACAAGATAGACCCGGTAATTGTACGCGGCCTTAGTTATTACACCGGCACTGTTTACGAGACCATTTTAGACGACTACCCGTCCATCGGTTCGGTATGTTCCGGCGGACGTTACGAAAATCTTGCCGAAAATTATACAAAGGAAAAGCTGCCCGGTGTGGGTATTTCCATCGGCCTTACGCGGCTCTTTTACCAGCTAAGAGAGATAGGCTTAATAGATTGCCGCCAAAAAACCAGTGCCGATATAGTTATTGTTCCTATGGCAGATAATAATATTCCTGCGGCGCTAACTATTAGTGAGCAGCTACGCAAGGCCGGCTTTAAGGTTGATGTCTTACTAGAGGCGCAAAGCCTTAAAAAGAAGTTTGCCTATGTAAGCCGCAAAGATACACCCTTTACTATCGTTATTGGTGATGAGGAAGAGAAGACGGGTTCGGCCATGCTGCAATGGAAGACTGGTAGTGGTATTGAAAAAGAGCTAATTAAACAGAGTGAACTGGTGGAGAAACTTAAAGCCCTATAAATCCCCTTCGCCGGCGGAGGGGATTTATAGACACTTCTTTAAAACAAGCCGGTAATCTTCCCCGCATTATCCACATCAATCTTTTCGGCAGCAGGAAGTGCAGGTAAACCGGGCATAGTCATAATATCACCGGTCATCACCACAATAAAGCCGGCTCCGGCCGAAACTTTAATGTTTTTTACCATCAGTGTAAAGCCGGTAGGGGCGCCTAGCAATACCGGGTTATCTGAAAAGCTGTACTGGGTTTTAGCCATACAGATAGGCACTTTATCTAGCCCCAGCTTCTCCAGCTGCTCAATCTGCTTTTTAGCAGCCGGCAAAATATCAACGCCATCGGCCCTGTAAATCTTTTTGGCGATAGCCTCAATCTTTTCCTTAATAGAAAGTTTTACATCGTAAAGGTATTCAAAGTTGTTAGGCTCTTCACAAAGACGTACCACCTCTTCGGCTAGTTTTGCACCGCCTTCACCGCCCTTAGCCCATACCTCAGAGAGGGCTACATTAACACCCAGCTCACGGCACTCTTTCTCCACTAAATCTAGCTCGGCTTTGGTATCTTTAGGAAAGGCATTAATAGCCACTACCGCCGGCAACTTAAAGACTTTAGTAATATTTTCTATATGTCGTAACAAGTTAGGCATACCGGCCTTAAGAGCCGTTAGGTTTTCTTTGTCCAGCTCGGCTTTAGCTACACCACCGTGCGATTTTAAAGCCCGAACGGTAGCCACTACCACAACAGCGTTAGGCTTAAGGCCGGCAAAGCGGCATTTAATATCTAAAAACTTTTCCGCCCCCAAATCGGCGCCAAAGCCTGCTTCGGTAACCACATAATCGGCGCATTTTAAAGCCAGTTGAGTGGCCATAATAGAGTTACAGCCATGCGCAATATTAGCAAAAGGCCCGCCGTGAATAAAAGCCGGTGTGCCTTCAAGGGTTTGCACCAAATTGGGCTTAAGGGCATCTTTTAAGAGAGCGGCCATCGCACCGGCGGCCTTTAATTGACCGGCAGTAATAGGTTCTTCGCTATAACTATACCCAATAATAATTTTGGCTAGCCTTGCTTTCATGTCATCAATATCTGAAGAGAGACAAAGAATGGCCATCACCTCGGAGGCTACCGTAATATCAAAGCCGTCCTCACGCGGCGAACCATTAGCCTTGCCGCCCAGTCCATCTACAACAAAACGCAGCTGCCGGTCGTTCATATCGATACAACGTTTCCAAGTTATCCGGCGCGGGTCAATATTTAATTTGTTGCCCTGCTGAATGTGGTTATCAATGAGAGCCGCCAGTAAATTGTTGGCCGCACCTATAGCGTGAAAATCGCCGGTGAAATGTAAATTTATATCTTCCATCGGGATAACTTGCGCCCAGCCACCACCGGCTGCACCGCCCTTTACCCCAAAGACCGGCCCAAGTGAGGGTTCGCGCAGAGCAACCATCGCCTTTTTTCCGATATGGCATAGGCCATCGGCAAGGCCAACGGTGGTGGTGGTTTTACCTTCACCCGCCGGGGTAGGATTAATGGCCGTTACCAAAATAAGTTTACCATCTTTTTGGCTTTTATTTTTGCTTAAAAAATTGTAATCTATTTTAGCTTTATATTTGCCGTAATGCTCAATGTATTCATCGCTTATGCCGGCTTTCTTGGCTACTTCGCCTACAGGAAGGGCGTAAAGCGGGTAGACCGATTGGGCAATTTCAATATCTGTTCCTAAAAACTTAGCTTTTTTTTCCATAGTAAATTCCTATTATAAAGTTTTTAAAATAGTGTTATAAACACCATCGGCTAGCGGCAGCGCTTTAGTAATTATGGCCTCACCCTTTTGGCGATACCTTTCTACAAAGGCCGTATCGTTAATACCGGAGATATTAATAAGCACATTTAACCAAGCCCCTTGTACGGCAGCCTTGAGCGAAAGAGCAGCCACACCTAAATCGCTGGCGGCGCTGGTGTTGCTTTTCCCTACTGCCTGCGCCGTAAGTTCGAGAGCTGCTAGGGCTAGCTCCATCATCTTTAAAGGGGGTTCGGTACAACCCTTTAGGGCTACTTGCATAGCCTGCTTGCGGTCTGCCTTCTCCTCTTCGGTTTCTTTTGGCATAGCAAAGACAGCGCTAACAGCATTAAAACTTTGGGTATCTTCATCTATCACCGCTAAAAATTCCAACCGAAGTTGTTCAGCCTGCTGTAAGAGAGCCGCCATAAAAGCTTCGTGCTCGGCATATTTAGCCCGCCCAGCCGTAAGACAGCCCACCATATTGGTAAGCGAAATTCCCAGCGCTCCCATTAAAGCCGCCGCCGAGCCGCCGCCGGGCGCCGGCGCATCGGAAGCCAGCAGCTTGGTAAAATCTTTTATAGAATAATCAATGAGTAACATTTTATGCTCCTATGATAAAAGATGGTTTTCTAAAATTTGTTTGGTATAATCGAAGTTCTCAATTTTTAAATAATACTCCGCACAGTCAATCAAGGCCTTAGCGGGGGTAAGGCCGATAATTTCGCTACCGATAATCGGTACACCCCAACGCTCGGCTTCGGCGCGGATAACCTCGAAGACACGATAAAGCGGTGTTCCTTCGTAATTTACCATATTCATTGATACTTGGGCGATATTTCTATCCTCTAACATCACGCCAATGCCTTTACAATATTTAAAGCCGCCCGATGAACCGCGTACCACTTTAGCTATTTGGTTAGCAATATCAATGTTAGAAGTGCCCAAGTTCACATTAAAGGCCACCAATGGCATACGTGCGCCAATAGCGGTAATGCCGGCGGTGGGGTGCAATTTTCTTTCGCCAAAATCGGGCGCCCATTCGGCTTGTTGCAGCTTTTCGCTCATACCTTCAAATTGGCCTTTGCGAATGGCGGCTAAATTTCGTCTGCTCTCGCTGGTGCAGGAATCTTCGTATAAAAAACTTGGAATTTTAAGTTCATTCCAAATACGCTTGGCCACCTGTGTAGAAATTTCGACACATTCGGTTATGGTGCAATCTTTAACGGGGATAAAAGGAATAACATCGGTTGCGCCCATACGTGGGTGCTCGCCGCTATGTTTGGTCATATCTATCTTTTCGCCGGCAACTTTGCATAAAACAAAAGCGGCTTCCGCAATACCTTCGGGGCTGCCGACAAGGGTAAATACGCTGCGGTTGTGGCTGGTATCCGATGAATAATCCAGTAGGGTAACATCGGGCACACTTTTGGCCGCCTTTACCAGCTCCTCGATAACCGCACTGTTACGGCCTTCGCTAAAATTAGGAACACATTCAATAAGTTTTGCCATTTATAACTCCTTTAATGGGTAGCTTTATCGCTAACAACTTTACCATTTTTAATTACCGAGCGTACCAAATTGTTACCGTAACGGTAAAAAATGTAATCTAAATCTTCGGCCTGCCATAGGACTAAATCGGCCTGCTTGCCCACTTCTATGCTGCCGATTTGTTCGGCTAAACCAATAGCGGCGGCCCCATTTAAGGTAACTGCCGTTAGTACCTCTGCCGGGGTTAATTTATACTTTTGACAAGCAAGGTACATAGGCAGCTGTAAATTAAGATTGGGACTGGAGCCCGGGTTAAAATCGGTACAAACGGCTACGGCTACGCCGGTTTTTATCATATCGCGGGCACGGGCGTAGGGTTTATCAAGGTGAAAAGAGGTAGCCGGCAGCAGGCAAGCTATTACATTATGCTCGGCTAAGGCCTTAATACCCTCATCGCTGGCCTGAATGAGATGTTCGGCCGAAATACAGCCCGCAGCAGCGGCCATCTCCGCCCCACTAATGGGAGTTATCTCATCGGCATGAGCTTTAGGAATAAGACCAAAGTCGCGGGCTTTATTAAGAATGTAAAGAGATTCTTCGGGTGTGAAGACCGCCGTTTCACAAAAAATATCACAAAATTTTGCCAACTTTTCAGCTTTAACGGCCGGCAGCATTTCATCGCAAACCAGCTTAATGTAAGCCTCTCGGTTATCTTTATATTCGGGCGGAATAGCATGCGCCCCCATAAAAGTAGAGACCAGCCCAACTTCGCTATATTGAGCAAGTTTTTTTACCACCTGTAATTGCTTTAATTCGTTAGCTACATCAAGGCCATAACCGCTTTTGCATTCCACAGTAGTAGTGCCGTGCGCCAGCATTTCGTTAAGCAAGTTGAGCGCTTTTTTAACAAGTTCGTCTTCACTTGCGGTACGGGTTTGTTTAACGGTATCTAAAATACCACCGCCCGATTTTAATATATCAAGGTACGATTCTCCGGCCAATTTACGTGCCATTTCTTTATGCCGCCAGCCACCAAAGACTAAATGCGTGTGGGCATCTACTAAGCCGGGGGTAACTAGCTGCCCCTCACAATTAATAGTTTGCTTACCAACCAACGCAGTATTAGCTGGGCCTACATAAACAAATTTACCGCCATCTATACCAATAGAGGCATTTTCTATGAGGGTAATTTGCCCTTGTGCAGCGCCTTTTTGAGCGGCTTTACCATTTGGGGTGGCCAAAAGGCCAATATTTTGCAAGACTAAGTCCATAGTTATGCGCCTTCTTAATTACTGTGAGATTGCTCCGAGTAATACGGATATAGCTAATTATAACCCCGAAAAAGCCGGCTGTCAACAATTTTATTTTACCGGGAGTGTACAAACAGTGCCTAAAGAAAATCAATAAGAGAAAACTTAAATTCACGATAATATTTAGGATTAAGGTAAGGTCTTTCTTTAAAGAAATTATATTTGGCTTCCCCAAACTTGTTAT
>WRBN01000016.1 GCA_009784515.1 Spirochaetaceae bacterium
TAGCTTTGACGGAAGAAGGTAAAATTGAGTTGATAAATGGTAAGGCCAGACTAGTTTTAACAGAAGATGGGCAAATAGAATTAAGTAATGCCAATGGAGCTTTAATGATTACAAAAGACGGAAATATTAGCTTAAAGAGCGGGAGTGAAAAAAATACTACAACACGTGGGCTAACAAGAAACCAAGCCAATAGTGGCAGTAGCTTATTATTAACGACGGAAGGGCGATTAAATTTATGGGGAGGGGAAAGAGATGTATTATCTTCGATATTAAAGCTTAATGATGAAGCAGTAAACTCTACCGTAACCGATAGCAGAGGGGTTAATGTACCACTTATCTCATCTGTTTCTCGAGCTGAGATAAGAAGTGATTTTGAGGCTTTTGTGGCTCGAAAACTTGAAGAGAAAGCAGCTGAAGAGGAAGAAGAGCGCAGAAAAATTGGTAATAAAACTTGTTATGATAACCCTAAGCCACCAACGTATTTATGGCAAACAAATATTACTAATGATTTATTTGAAATAGAGAAAGATGAAGAAGGGGAATTTAAGTACGATGATAATGAGCTTTTTTGGCATATAGATAATGGTAAAAAGGTACCTACTCTACGTACCGTAAATAGAGGCACAGCAAATGAAAAGCAGGAACCTATTAATAATATTTGGTACTTTGGTTGCTATTTTATGACCTTACTTATCATTGCTCAAATGGAGCTAGGAATGGTTTTTACTAAAGAAGATATTAAAGATATTTATTATATGGCAAGAGAAAAAACCTTTCGCCACAACAATCAAGATGTCTCTATTATTTCTAATACTACTAGCGTAAATAATAGTGACCTTTTATTAAAAGAAGTTTTTGAAAAATATGGCACGATTCCTTATTTAACAGCCGAAGTTAGCGGTTATTTAGAAAATATGGTCGAACATTTTGATGGAAGGTATCATTATACTATAGCTAATGGTAATCGACACTTTGTCTTAGCTGATAGCAAAGGGAAGTTTTTATATAACCCAAGTGGGTTAACTGTTGTTAATAAAGAGACACCTAACATTATTCGCTGGCGCGGCGTTAAAATTAACGGTAGAAGGTAGCAAGGTTAGAATTAAATAACTAATAACACTCTGTACTCCTTAACGATACAGAGTGTCTTGCTCATCCCATCCATCTGGATAGTTCCCATGGCTTCCTTCCGGCAATATAGGTCTATTTCCTATAATATTCCAAAGGTCTGTATCCAGCTGTTCTAGCTTAATATTTTTACTAATATCAAGGCTAGTTAAGTTGGTACCAAGTACACTAAGAGTAATTAAATTAATATTACTGCTTACATCAAGATTGGTCAAGGGATTACTATCCACTAAAAGGCTAGTTAAAGAAATATTACTACTTACATCAAGGCTAGTTAGGCGATTACTCGCTACAAAAAGGCTGGTTAAATTAATGAGCTTACTTACGTCAATACTAATTAACCTATTCCTTCCCACAAAAAGACCAGTTAAATAAATATTACTACTCACATCAAGATTGGTTAAAAGATTATTATCCACACTAAGGCTAGTTAAAGAAATATTATTACTCACATCTATGTTAAGTAAACGGTTGTTATCTAGGTTAAGTTTTACTAAATTCAGTAGATATTCAACACCATTGGCGTTATGAATAATTCTTGTTTCAAGCCCCCTAGTTCTAGCGAGAAAAGGGTTACTTGCGTCTAATTCTATAATCCCCGCCAACTCATCACTCAACCTCTGCCCCACTAACCCGGCATTAGGCCCTAAATGCTCCGCCACCACTCTTCTCAAATTCTCATCAGGGAACAAACTAGCTAGCGTAGCGTTAGCCGCTACCGGCAAGCCTTGCCCTTGTGCATTTATGGCTATTAGTAATAAAGCTATAGTTAATATTTTTTTCATATTTTTAGTTTAGCATAGCTTGCGGTTAAAGTAAAGCTAAAATTTAAAAGTTTGGCCAGTGGGCGTAATTTTGCGTTAAATATTTAGTACCTATAGATAGATAGTTACCCAAAATTTAGCACGGCATTCTCTTTTGTTAAAACCAAATCCGTAACCATGACACATTAAACTTTCTATTGGTATTTACAGGTATTGTAGTATAAACGTCTTTAAAACATCATTCTTGCCGAGATGGTAAAGAAAAAGCCCTGCCCTATATTTATATCGTAGTTTTGTCTAATATTTACCGCATTGGCAATGTTTAACCCGCTATCGTTATAACCTGCCCGGCCATTAAAGACCCAGCCGCTGTGTATTTCTACCAGCTGAAACAATCTAATTACGCCATATATAGAGGTATAATTTATCCCGTACCACCTGCCGTCGCCGGCCGTTACCCGGCTGGTTTCGTCTTTAAAACCTAACCCTATGCCCAGCAGCTCGGCGGCCGGGCGGCTATTACGCAAATATCTATACCACAAAGTTATATCGTAGTTAGGATACCTTAAGTTGGCCGTTAAACTCCAAAGGCTTTGAGGGGCAACGGTTAAATGCACAAGGCGCTGCAAAAGTGATAACCTTACCCTTACCCACCGGTATTCCCAGCCGGCCTCTACCATGGGAATAGGCCACAAAAGCCAAGCCATATCGTTAGGCAGCTTAACACCTACATCGGCCAGCACTAAATTAAGACCGATATTTAGCAAAAAATGCTGGCCATTAACTACATTATTAGAGTAACCGGCGGTGGCAATTAACGTATTGATACCGTTGTAAATGGGTTTATCGGTTTGGGCAAAAAAAGCGGCATTAAATGTATGGCGATTAAACCTAGTCATAAAAGCCATACCGCCATTATGGTAACGCTCGGGGTAATTATCAACTAATCCTTCAACAAAAGTAGGGTTATAAAAAAATGAAAATAATAAAAACCGGTTGCGGTCGGCTAAATTAAAGCGCGATACCGTTAATCCCAGTTGCAAATTACGTTTTTGCACATCATCAAAAGAAGTTTGCCCGTACGAAAAACTCGGCACAAAAATTGTTCTGGCGGTAGCCGCTTCCTCTGTTAATTCCTCTTCGGTGCTATTACCGGCGGCTTGGCCGTTTACCTTAACACCGCTTAAGATAAAAAACAAAAAAAGAACCGGTAAAAAAATTAGTTTCATAGCGCCATCTTGTCGTCATTTTGCCGTTTTGTCAAGAGATACTTTCAACAAGCCAACACTTCTGCATTACAATGTGTATACAGTGATAATTACCATAATTATAATTATTTATAGTTATATTTTTAAGCTAAAAAGAAGCCATGATTATCTTACCCATTATCTTTTTATTAAAAATGATAGCTTAAATAAGGATAATATTACTATAAAGCTCTTGACATAATTTTATTTACAAGTTACACTTTTAAAAGATTTTTTTTGTGGAGGAATAAATATGGCACAAGCAAGTAAAAACTCGCGTACGGGTTCAGCCTCACACAAGTTTACCTGTAGCTGTGGCGGCGAAGTAAAAATGCGTAGCATTTTTCAAGCTAGTAAAATGCACCACGTGGCGCAATGCGACAAATGTAAACGGCAAGAGCGTAGGCCGGCCGATTTTAAGTAGTAATTTAGTTTAAGGCTACTTAAGGGGTAGCCTTTAATAAAGTGGAGGGGTAAATTGCCTAATTCAAGAGATTCCGCTAAACGCGACCGTAAAGCAAAGGCTGTGCGTTTAGTTAACAGAAGCGCTAAAAGCGCTGTTAGAACTATTGTTAAAAAAGTTGAAAAGCAAATAGCGGCCGGTGACAAAGCTAATGCCACCGAAGATGTAAAAAAAATGGTAAAAGCTTTAGATACGGCGGCTCGTAAAGGGTTGTTTAGTAAAAATGCGGTAGCCAGAAAAAAATCGCGGCTGCAAAAAAAGATTAATAAGTTAGTTTAATAACAAGGTAATAAGGGTGGAGTATTATGACAACAGGACAAATTGCAGAGCCGCGAGGCAAACTTACTAAAGCAGAAATTATTGAGAATATCCATAATGAAATGGCTAAAGATGGCCTTCATTTTAGTAAAAAAGATGTCCATAAGGTACTTGAAGCTTTTTTTACCGAAGTAAAATCCGGCTTAATTATTGGCCGTGTGGTAGAATTAAGAGGTTTTGGTACTTTTGAACTTAGGCTGCGTAAAGGCCGCGAAAAAGCCCGTAACCCGCGCACCGGCGAAACTTTATCGGTAGAAAGCCATAGCGTAGCTGTATTTAGGGCCGGTAAAGAGCTAAAAGACAAAGTTTGGCCCGTTAAGCCTTAGTAAATAACAATTTAAATAATTTCTTTTAATTCGTGCAGTAAGTTATTTAAAAAGAGTTTTCCTTTATGGTTAACTTTAATATATTTTTCATTGCTACTTAGGCAGCTTAATGCTTTAGGGCTTAAGCTGCCTAAGTAAGTTTCACTATCTTGGCCAAAACGTTCTTTAAATTTAGCCTTATCAAGACCTACACTGGTGCGTAAACTTAGCATAAAGCTTTCAAATATCAGCTCTTTTTTAGTAAGTTCTTCGCTAATGTAAAGTTTTGTTATATCTTCTTCGTTAAACCAATCGGTTAAGTCTTCTGTCCCAACTAACCTTATGGCTGTGGCATCGTTATAATATAAAGTAGAAGCTGCTCCTGCCCCAACCCCTAAATAACTTTTACCTTGCCAATAGGCCAAATTATGCCGGCTGTAGCAGTTATTTTTAGCATAGTTAGATATTTCGTAGTTATGATACCCTGCCTTTATTAATTTTTTACGGCCTAAAAACCATTGATGTTCTTGCTCTTGAACATTCGGTAGGAGGCGCTGCTTGTTAAAAAGCGGGGTATCTTCTTCGATAGTTAAACTATAAAAAGATATGTGGGAAGGATTTATCTCTAATAATTTGTTAATAGTTTCGTTAAATTTCTGCCGATTGGAAAGGCCCGCTATAATATCGATATTAACTTTTTGCCGATAAGCGGCCAATAAATTAAGCGCATTCATCATTTGTTCATAAGTGGTAGGGCGATTAACAATTTTTAAAGCCTCTTCATCTAAACTCTGTAAACCCATACTAATACGGGTAACACCGTTATCAAATAAAAAATTTAATAAACTTGGATTAACTTGCTGCGGGTTTACCTCGATGGTAGCTTCCAATGGACTATATTTTTTAATCAGCTGTAAAATAGAGAATAAACTATCTTCAGGCAAAATACTTGGGGTACCGCCACCAATATAAAGCGTTGATAATTTATTAATATCTAAATAATTAAAGAAACTATCAATATGGCGGAGAACCTTGCTTGCAAATATTTGCTGCTGATTAATAGAAATATTTGGCTGCGAAAAAAAATCGCAGTAATGGCATTTACTTAAGCAAAAAGGGATATGAAGATAAAGCGAAAGGTTGTTATCAATCTTAAGTTTATTTTTGTCGATATTAAGCATAAACCAGCTTAACATAACAGAGGTTTTTATGCCAGAACTCCCCGAAGTAGAAACAATAAAAAATGGCCTTAGTCCTTTAATTGGCCGACAAGTTACGGCGGTTAATATTCTTGATAGCCACTTACGTCGGACACCTCCGGCCGATTTAAATAAGTTAGTAGGCCAAAGTTTACTTACTTTAGAACGGCGTGCTAAATACATTATTATGCAATTTAACCAAGATGCCTTAGTTGTCCATTTGGGTATGACCGGTAAATTACTTTTTGACCCTAGCCCTAAACACGATAGAGTAAGCTGGCACTTTACTGAGGGGCAGCTTTACTACAACGATGTGCGCCGTTTTGGTTATGTTGATTGGCTGCATAATATTAACTTTAACAAATTAGGTATCGAGCCTTTAACTGCCGATTTTACCGCCGATTACCTTTTTGAGCAAATCAAAAGCCATCGTGAGGCCATTAAGTTATTTTTACTTAGTCAAGATAAAGTAGTCGGGCTTGGTAATATTTATGTGTGCGAGGCTTTATTTATGGCCAAAATTTCTCCCTTTAAATCTTGCAACTTAATAACTTACGCCGATTGTACGGCCTTAGTACCGGCCATTAAAGAGGTACTCACCAAAGCCATCACTTTAGGCGGCTCTACCCTGCGTGATTACCGCTTAAGTGATGGCGGCTTGGGCGGCTTTCAAGATGAATTTTTAGTCTACGGCCGCAGCGGCGAACCCTGTTTTAGTTGCGGCACAGCGATAGAGCGCACCAAACAAGGCGGCCGAAGCAGTTTTTATTGCCCTAAATGCCAAGCAGGCTAGCCTGCACCGCTAGAAAATAGTTCATTAACGGTACTTTATAGAGAAGGTTTATCCATTTTATTCGGGAAAAATTCCTTAAAAAAGCTTGCTATCTTCAATTATTGCTGCTAAAATAGAAGTTAGATAAATAATCATAAAAAATTAGAGGTACATAATGAAAAAATTGGTAGTGCTTGATAAACTCCCCCTTGACGATGGCCAGCTCAACTGGTTACCGCTAGAGGCTTTAACGGCCGTTACTTATTATGATAACACTTTACCCGGCCAATTAACCGAACATTTAAAGGCTGCCGAAATGGTTTTAACCAACAAAGTGGTACTTAACCGCGACATTTTAGCGGCTAATCCGCAGTTAAAATATATTGGGGTAATGGCCACCGGCTTTAATGTTGTTGATGTACAGGCTGCTAAAGAATTAGGTATAATTGTAACTAATATACCAAGTTATAGCACTGATAGCGTGGCCGAGCTTATTATGGCTTTTATTTTAGAGGCCAGTAAAAAAGTTGTAATCCATAATAATGCCGTGCATAAAGGCGATTGGGCCAATAGCCCGCTATTTGCTTTTTATAATAATACGCTTACCGAGATAAAAGGCAAAACTTTAGGAATTATCGGTTTTGGTAACATTGGACAGCGCGTGGCTCAACTGGCCGATGCCTTTGGCATGCTTATTAAATGTTACGTGCCGCGCCCTAAAGCCGAGCCTAATCTGCCAAATTTTAAATTTGTAAGCTTAGATGATTTACTGACCGAAAGTGATTATCTTGCATTATGTTGCCCTTTAACCGCCGATAATAACCAGTTAATTAACAAGGCTAACATCAATAAAATGAAGAAAACCGCTTACCTGATTAACACCGGCAGAGGCGGTTTAATTAATGAAGCCGATTTAGCCGCTGCCTTAAATAGCGGCCGTCTTGCCGGCGCCTCCGTTGATGTGCTAAGCAGCGAACCGCCTAGCGCTGCCAACCCGCTTCTTAGTGCTAAAAACATAGTTATTACTCCGCACATTGCTTGGGCCACTTTAGAGGCACGGATTAGGTTAGTAGCCATTTTAACCGAAAATGTTAAAGCTTATTTAGCCGGGACACCACAAAACCAAGTAAATAAATAACTAGCCTAAATAACTTGCACCTATTAACAATATTTTAATGGGTGCATTATTTTTACAGCTTAACCGCCGCTCAGTCTAATAATGGCTTGCTTAATTAGCCGGCTTTCTTCTACTGCACCTAGTTGTTCTTTAAGCTCTTTAACTACTTGCTCGGTGCGTTTTTTATCAAAACCCATCGCTACTAAACTTAAAACTAGCTCGTCATCGGCACTGCCGGCCACATCATTATCGGCTAGCACCAACTTACCGCGCAAGGCTAAAATAATTTTTTGGGCGGTGGCTTTGCCTAAGCCCGGTAAACGACTAAGGGCGGCAATATCGTCGTTTTGTAAAGCGGCCATAAAATCGTCCGGAGTTAGGCCGCCCACTATCTTAATGGCCACTTTCGGCCCTACTCCATTTACTTTAATAAGGCTTAAAAACAAGCTGCGCTCTTTTTCGCTTAAAAAACCGTATAAAATCATAGAATCTTCTTTGTGCTGCAAATAACTATACAGCTTAACCCGTTCACCCAGTTTAACCCCAGCTAAAGTGGTTAAACTTACCAAAAAATGCCATTCAATATCGGCCACCGTTAAATAAAGACTATCGGCCGCTTTGCCGCTTACTTGCCCAGTAAAACTATTATACATATTATTTTATTGTAAAGGTGCAGCCCACACGCGCATCACTAATTTATGTTTTTCGCCGGGCTTTAAAGTTACCGCATTATTATTAACGTTACCGGCCTCGACACAAACAAAATTTTGATAATCGGTCTCGTTTACTTCATCACCTAACGCTCTTTGATAGGGGTTCCACACAATAGTCGATAGCGCCCCCTTTTTTTCGATGTGGATAACCCGCTTTAAGTTACTATCAACTATTTTTACCGGATTTTCATTATTAAAAAAGATTCTATCAATAAATTGATTAACAACTAATTTATCATCGGTATGTTTTTTAACTTTAAAATCGTCCATTTCATCGTAATAATTGGCGCCGGCTAAGCCTTCTATGGTTATGTCATTAATATTACCAACGGTAAAATAAGTGTGTAAGGCCTCGCTAAAACTTACATTAGCATCGCCTATATTAAGGGCCTCCAGCTCCATCTCTAAATAATCGCTTAAAGTTATTTTTAGCCGCAAAGTAACGGCGTAGCTATATTTAGCCGATTGATTTAAACTTAAAGCAATAACCGTTAAATCATCACTTTCTTCTATATTATCAATTACCCAAGTTTCGTTCCGGGCAAAACCGTGCTTGTCAAAGTGGCTGTTAAGTTCTTCCAGCCCAAAGCGTGGAAAACAAATGGGAATACCCCCGCGAATGGCCACTCCATTTTTAAAGCTGTTGTAATTGCCAAGCCAAAATAATTCTTGCCCATTTTTAGGGATATACGATAAAACCGTTGCCCCCATCGGCGTAAAGCTAAAGCTGGCTTTATTATTTTTAACGGTTATCTTATCAATTTCTCCTATTGTACTGCGTTCCATACCCTCTCCTTTTACTTGAAAAATTATAGCTATAATTTTTAATTTAAAGATAAATTACTTAGTCAAATTCCTGTTTACTATTCATTTATTATAGCAACTAATTAGTAAGTAAGCAACTGTTTTGTTTAAAATTAATTAAAACTTTACCCTATAACTTTTAATTAGGTCCCTAAATTTTTTATTCGACTAGATAAATAAGAGATAAAATAATTAAAAGCCGCTAGTTATGTAGCCGATACTTTAACTAATGGTTAAAATTGTTCATTTTTTGCTTTTACTTCTGGTGGCTATACAACTGCCGGCACAAGCTTACATTCAAAATCTAGAACGCAGCGACTTTCTTTTTAACACTCTGATTAACGATATTGCCGAAAATAATCGCCGTTTTGCCAACAGGCGCGAACCTTTACCGTTAATTTTTTACAGTTATTCCCCTAAGAACGGCGAAACTTTACAGCGTATTGCCGCCCGCCTTAACATTAGTTACGACAGTATCGCCAGCCTTAACGGCCTTTCCGGCCCCAATTTACCTACCGGTATCACCACCATTTTTATTCCCAACATGTCGGGGCTTGCCATTAACAGCGCCTACAGCGAAGATATTTTTTGGCGGGATATTGCAGGGCGTTTAAATGGCGATAATTATCTGCAAGGTTTTTTATATAATGATGGCATGCAGATTATTAATTTTTTTCCTAACGAACGTTTTACCCAAAGCGAACGCCGTATTTTTTTAAGCGATACCTTTAGAGCCCCGCTTAACGGCACTTTAGTCATTACCTCTCCTTTTGGCCAGCGGCCCGACCCCTTTGGCTCGCCGCGCGGCCACCACCATAATGGTATCGATTTACGGGCCGAACCTTACAGCCCGGTTTTAGCGGCCCGCGCCGGCGAAGTAACTACTATTGCCAGCAATAACGTTTTAGGGTTATACATAATTATTACCCACAGCGGCGGTTATCAAAGTTTATACGGTCATTTAAGCAGCGCCAGAGTAAATTTGGGGCAACGGGTTAATGCCGGGGCCTTAATTGCTTTAAGCGGCTACAGCGGAGCGATTACCGGCCCACATTTGCACTTTGAGATACGGCTTAACGGCAGCCCGGTAAATCCCACTATTTTTTTAAATATAAATTAATTATTTAATCAAATATATAACCAAAAATCAATCTGATACAACTCAATTAAGGGATATTTTACTGCAATTTATCATTATTTTAGTCGATAATCAATTTAGTGGCAAAATAAGCGGGACTACTATTTGACATAATTGAACTATAATGGTATGATTGAGAAAAATGAAAAAAACTAAGCCTAACAAAAGTAGATTAAAACATAATAAAAATTCTTTTATGACTGGCCTTAAAACTAAAGCCGGCTCTCTTTGGTATAAAACTAAAGAACCCTTAACCATTATGGTGGCGCCGCACAGCGGGGCCAAAGTTAGACAGTTTAGGGTATCTTTATTGCTGTTATGGGTTGTTATTGTGCTTACGTTGGCTTTGGTAGCCGGTATCGTCTTTTTTTCTACCGGTTACAACGATGTACGGCTTTCGCATATTGCCGAGCGTGACCGTACCAATGATGGAGCCGCTTCTTTAGCCCTTATTCAGCAAGAAATAAGAACGATAAGCCACGTTATCCCCTCCTTTAACGATGCCATTAATCATGCCGTTGGCCCGGTGGGTGATAATCGCGGCTTACCTAACAATAATATTTCCGGTGATATTTCTAGCTTTATCGAGATAACCGATAGCCAGCAGCATATTCAAGACGATTTACTTGCCCTTAGGCGGCTTCGGGCCGTTATCGAAAATTCGCTGCCGCAGCTGCGCACTATCCACGATACGCTTAATTCGCAGCGGGCTTTACTCTCCGAGATGCCCACCAGATGGCCGCTGGGCGGCGGGTACACAGGTTTTATCTCGCAGCTTTTTGGCCCTTCGCGCGACCCTTTTACCGGCGGCTTTCAGTTTCATACCGGTATCGATATTGCTTTAGGGTTTGGCGTACCCATCGTCGCTGCCGCTAACGGCACGGTTGTACGGCGCGAGTTTAATGCCGGCGGCTATGGCCTTTATGTTACCATTAGGCACAGCTATGGTTTTTCTACCTTGTATGCCCACATGCAGCGTTATAATGTTGATGTAGGTGATGTGGTTAGGCAAGGCGATGTGATTGGCCTAATGGGCAGCACCGGACGCTCCACAGGGCCGCACGTACACTTTGAGGTAATGATTGGCACCGAAAGGGTAGACCCTATGCGCTATCTTTCTATTAGTAACCAAGCCTACTCGCGTTTTATCCGCGACACGGGCTACGGCAGAGGTTTTTAACGTGGCTGCCGAAGAAACCTTTGTAAACTCTATCATCGGCGAAGGGGCGCATTTTAACGGCGATATAGAATTGCCCGGCCTCATTCGTATAGACGGTGATTTTTCCGGTATTATTAAAAAAGCCGACCGGGTGCTTATCAGTAAAACTGGCCGCGTTAAAAGCTCTATCCATGCCCGCGTGGTGGTGGTGGGCGGGGCGGTAGTAGGTGATATTATTGCCGAAGAGCACTTGGCTATTTTATCCACCGCTATGGTTATAGGGAATGTTAAAGCTCCTTCACTCTCCATCGAGGAAGGGGTCATTTTTCATGGCTTTTGCGAGGTAGTCAATAAATTAGATAGCAACAAAGAGGCGCCTGCGGCATCTTCGCGTTCTTTTGTTATTGAGTGGTAACTTATAACTATGGATATAACTACAACTAAAGCCTCTTTAGCTGCCGTTAAAGCCAGCAGCGAAAAAAAACGCAAAAAAGAAATAGAACGCAGCAGCTCTTTTCACGTAGCTTTAGATAGCGCTATCCACAGCGAAGAGCTCGCCGTAAAACCGCTTGAAGTAAGTGATAAAGCGATAGAAGATTTATTAGCTAAAGTTTTTACTTTGGGTAACGAGCTAAAACGGCAGCACACCCTTAGTAAATTAGGTGAATATCGCAGCTCTATCCGCCGGTTTTTAAATTTTGTCATCGATAACGCTTATCAGGCCGAGAAAGTGCAAGGCGCTTTAAATAAACGCACTCTGCGCTCTAAGGGTTACGATGTGGTTTATGTAGTAGACGAAAAACTAGATAAACTAGCGCGCACCGTACTTAACGAGCAACAAGATGTGCTGGCTATTTTAGCGCAGGTAGAAGAAATAAACGGCCTGTTAATTAATTTTTGGCGGTAATTTATGTGTGATAATAACTGTGAATGCCACAGCGAGCAAAATATTTATTCTTTAAAAGTTACTTACTCTAACGAAACTTTATTTACCAAGAGCGAAATAGAGTTAAAGCGCGGCGATTTTATTGTGGCAGCCACACGTTACGGTATTGATATGTTAGAGGTACGCGGCAAGGTATCGAGCTGTGCGGCTAGTGATGAATTGGTAGAGATTATCCGTTTAGCTACCGGCGCCGATTTTGTTAAAGCCGATAACAATAAATACTTAGCGACCGAAGCTTTTGTGGTAGCCAAGCGCAAAATTAATGAGCACGATTTACCGATGAAACTTATCGCCACTCATTACTTGTTAGAAGAAGAAAAAATTTTATTTTTGTTTACTGCTGATGGCCGTATCGATTTTAGAGAGCTGGTTAAAGATTTAGTGGCCACTTTCCACGTACGTATCGAGCTTAGGCAAGTTGGCGTGCGCGATGAAAGTTGTGCTTTAGGCGGCCTCGCCGTTTGCGGGCGCGATTACTGCTGCCACTCTATTAGTGATAAACTTAAAGCCGTTTCTATTAAAATGCTTAAAGACCAAGGCTTATCGTTAAACTCCAGTAAAATTTCGGGCAACTGCGGGCGTTTACTTTGCTGTGTCGCCTTTGAGCATAACTATTATATTGAGCAGCGTAAACTTACCCCCAGTAACAACAGTAAAATTAGAGTACAAGGTGAGCTTTGGAAAATAGCCGAAACTAACGTTATCAGCCAAAAAATTACTTTAATAGCCGACGATGGCCGCCTAGCTAGTTATCCCCTAAACCAGCTAAAGCGTACCGGTGAAGGCTGGGTATTAATTGATAATTAAAAAGTAAGAATTAAGAATAAAAAATTATGTTTCTCAACTATTAATTCTTACTTCTTAGTTTTTAACTATATTTTGCTTCAAAAGGGATATTCTTACTATCCGGTTCGTTTTCACCGGTAAAACCGCTTTCAACGGCCTGCTGTACCGCTTCGGTTAGCTCTTTTTGCTTAGCTTTCCCATACAGTTTACTATCGATAGCTTTCCCCACCACAATAGCTACTTTAGCCCCCTTAATCACACCTTTTTGGCCATGCATAATTTTCCAACTGCCATTTAAAGTAATAGGAACAATCGGGGCTTCGCTCATAATAGCTAAGCGAATGCTGCCACTTTTAAAATCGGTGTTTTTAGGGCCTTTACTGCGCGTCCCTTCAGGGTAAATTAAAGCCGGAAAACCTTCATTAACATTTTTAGCTACCTTAGCAAATAAAGCCTTTACCTCATCGGGTTTAGCTTTACGGTCTAAAAAATACGAGCCTAAATGCCAAATCCATAAGCCAATCACCGGTGTCCATACCAACTCTTTTTTGGCCAGCATACCCATCGGTCTGTTAAGATAACCATAAATAAGTAAAATATCCATAATTGATTGATGGTTTACCATATAAACACATTTATTATCGGTAGGAATATTTTCTGTACCAACTAACTTAACTTTTACACCTAGCATAAAAAAGAAATAGCGCGAAACCAGCATTAAAGTTTTTTGACTAAGTACTCTTATCGCTTTCGGCATAATCAAAATTAGTAGCGACTGAATAATTTGCGCCACAATAATAAATGGCACTGCTAATAAAGCAATAAAAAAAACTCTCAATTTACTAAACAACGATAGCATTCATTAACCTCTTTAATTACATTTATTTTACATTCTGCCCAAAATAGCTAATGGCTTGGTTTTACTAGCTTTACGCAAAGGCAGGTAAGCCGTTATAGCGGCCAACAAAGTTACCAATAAAGCTATAAGCAGCAATCTAGGCAAGCTTAAGCTAACCGGTATCGTCTCTAAATAAAAACTAAAATCTACCTCGCGGTTGAATAAGATAGCCAAAATCTCAATTAATCTAATTATGGTATTAATATTTACTGCCAATATTGAGCCAATAGTTAAGCCGAGTAAAGCCCCGAGCAAGCCGGCTAAGCTTGCCGGGCCTAATAACAGCCATTTAAGCTGCTGCGAGGTAATACCTAATGCTTTAAAGATAGCAATATCGCGCCGATTTTGCAAGTAAAAAATATAAACCGAACCGGTACTATTAACTACCGCCACTAAAACTATTAAACCCAATATAAAAAATAATAACACTTTAGTAGTAGCTAAACTCGCCAACTGCTGCGCATTAAGTACCCGCCAGCTGTAAACCAGCCACGCCAGCGGGGTAACACAATTAAGATTAGCACTAATCTCATGAATATTCTCAAAAGGATTTAAAACTTTTAAACCAACTAAAGTGCTAATTTCATCGGGAGTAAATAGCTCAAAAAGTGCCTCCCGATTGATAAAAAGCCACGTTCGGTCAAGCTCCTGATAACCGGTCGAAAAAATACCTTGTACAGTAAAGCTGGTTATTTGCGGCCGATATTCGCCATCTTGCCACGAGGCTGAAAGCAGCCTTAGTTGCTCGCCCACCGCCAAATTAAGGCGACCGGCTATTTGCCGGCCGACCAAAACATCTTCGGGGCCAAGCACTACCGCCCCAGAATCTATGGCCAAATAGCGCCGCATACCGGCATCGTCCACGTAAAAATCGCCGGCCACCCCGCGCAGCTGCACGCTGGTACGCCCATATTGATTAAAAGCCACGCCAATCGCCCTGCCCTCCACCGTACTAAAGATAACACGGTCATCGGCCGCTTTTAGTTGCTCGGCTACCTCAAGAGCCTCTTCATAACCGGCCCCCAATAACGCTACCGCCCGCAAATGATAACTGTCGGTCTCGATACTGCGGCTAATAATACCATCTTCCATCGCATCGGCCACCTCCATCGCAATGGTTAAAGGCACCAAACTAAGGGCAATAGCGATAACCATACTTTTTAAGCTGGACGAACTGCGTTTAAATAAAAGACTCTTGGTTACTAAAAAATAGCTAGTTAGTTGCATGGTTTTTATTTAGTACCAACTGTTCAGCGCATTTTGAGGCTAACCCTTGTTCATGGGTTACCAATAACATAGCTGCTCTTTCGGCTTTAACTAAACTGAAGAGCAAATCCTCTACTAGTTTACTATTTTTTTCATCTAAACTACCAGTCGGTTCATCGGCTAAGATAAGCGGTGGATTATTCATTAAAGCACGAGCAATAGCTGCCCTCTGCCTTTCTCCACCCGAAAGCTGCTGCGGAAAACTATTCAATTTATCATTAAGACCGACTTTATTCAACAAATAATTAGCACGCTTCAAATTATTGCTGCCATCAATTAATGACGGCATTAGAACATTTTCTAGCACCGTAAAATCGTTAAGTAAAAAATGAAACTGAAAGATAAAACCAATATTTTTATTACGATAAGCAGCTAAAGATTTTTCACTTAAGTTACCTACATCGTAGTCAGAACAAATAATAGAGCCTTCTTCAAAACTATCCAACCCTGCTATTAAATTAAGTAAAGTAGACTTACCGCTACCAGATTCGCCGGTAACGGCTAACGTTTGGCCGGCAGCTAAATCAAGCGAAAAATTACTAAAGATAACTTGCCGCTCTTCGGCACTTTGGTAGCTTTTAATTAAATTAGTTATGCTTAACATCTTTTAATAAACCTAGCAGCATAAAAGACGCTACACAAAGCACAGCTAAAATAGTAGTTAAAATAGTTGCCATAATTAAGCGATTAATCATAGCAAAAAAAGGCACAAAACTTAATAACAAAGCAAAAATTAAGGTAAGCACTAAAGCAAATTTTAAAGGTTGACGACTTAACAAATTACTAACAACAAAGCTAGCCGCTAAAGCTGCCAATGGAAAAAAGATTACCTCGTAGTAACTAAAATAATGACTAAACCACAACAACCTTTGCAACGCCACCAAAATGTAAGCTGTACCAAAAAAACTCAAACTAGGCAATCCTTTTGCTAAATAATTTTTACTATTTAACCATAACTGATTTAAAGTAATTAAAACGATAGGCAAAAGAAAATCGCTAACACTATAATAAAAGAAGATAGAGGGAGAACTAGCCCAATTAAGGCTAAAGCCCAAAATATTAATAACAAATAAAATTATAAACGATACGAAAACAGCAGATAAAACACCGAGTACAGCACCCCAAATTACCGCTAAACGTTTATCTTTAGCGGCAAAACACAGGCAAAAACCAACTAACAAAGGTACTAAAGTTATAGCAAATAGTAGCATAGTCTTTAAATATATAGCATATTTGCCAATAATAGTCAATTAGCCGGCTTAAAATATTTTAAAATTAATATTTTACTCTCTTATGCTCTTATTTTAAATTTTAATGGTTTAACATAATAAAAGCTATCTTAGAGATAGCTTTTATGATAATAATTTATTAAGGTTGCCAATGATAAAAATAAATATGGTCGGCTTCCCATTTTACTTTATCTATCGGCGCAAACAAAGCCGCCAAAGTAAAGGCATATTCAAAAACCACACCTAACCCCTTACCTGTTATAAGTTTGCCTTCTATAACTATGTTTTGATCAACATAGTTACCGTCATTATATAACTCGTAATTTTTACCGGAAGTTGTGTATTTTTTAGAACCAAGTAGATTATTCTTAGCCATAACATGAGCACCGGCCGAACAAAAAGGACAAACATATTTATCGGCAGCTAAATGTTTTTTAACAAATTCCACAACTTCTTCGCTGTTACCTAAGTTACGCGCCCCCTGTGGGCCACCCGGCATAATAATGGCATCATACAAAGTAGCAGCTCGGTCTTTTAATAAAGCATCTGCTTGCATCTTAACATTATGATAACTGGTAAGTTCCAACTGATTACCAATAGAGAGAGCTTCAATATTAATTTGTAAGCGCCTAAAAATATCTAAAATAATAATGGCCTCTCCCTCTTCAAAGCCATCGGCTAATAATATAGCTACTTGTTTATCCATTTACTCTCCTTTATATTCGTCATAACCTTCAGCTTTAACATTAGTTAATTTTAAATTTTTAATATTAGCGAAAAAGTAATTACCTTTTGTCTGCTTTTCAAGGTCGCGCATCATTGCCGGGTACTCTGGAGTTGGGTTTTCGGCAAAACTAACGTGCATATTAGTTATTTTTACATTTTCAATCAATTTTTCCGGCAACCCATAAATAAAACTGGCGGCTACATGGGCATCCGTTGCCTCAATATCACTTAGGATAAGATTTTTGATAACGGGAGTGCCATCGGTAATAGGCTGCGGCTCTTTACTGGCTACGTAATCGCTTTTACCATCGGGGTCGCAGCAAAAATAATAACTATTAATTGTAAACGGAGTCATTACTCCCAACATTTTAATATTACTTACATAAAGACCATCAAGATAGCCGCCGCGTCCGCGTCTAGTTTTTAGGCGAATACCTCTATCTGTTCCTTCAAAGATACAATTTTGTACCACTATCTCGCCCACTCCGGCCGACATTTCGCTACCCAGCACCACTGCACCGTGTCCAAATTGCATTAAACAATTACGGATAGTAAGATAACGGCAAGGGGCTCCTTCTTTGCGTGCCCATTCGCCTTTACCGGCTTTAATAGCAATACAATCGTCGCCCACCGAGATACGAGTACCAATAATTTCAACCTGTTCCGACATTTCGGGGTTAAGCCCGTCGGTGTTAGGTGAATTAGGAGGATTTTCTATATTTAAATTAAAAAATGAAAGTTTATGCGAAAGAAGCGGATGCACCGTCCACGACGGTGAATTTTTAACGGTAACCCCACACATAGTAATATTATGACACTGTGCCATAAAAACTGTGCGCGGCCGCCAAGCGCCTCGTTTTGTGGTACAGTCGTGCCACCAATCGGCTCTAGGATTATCGGCATTACCATTAATAATACCTTCACCATAAATATTAACGTTACTTATATTTACAGCAGTAATGAGCGAGGCAAAAGCTTGGTTAGGCTCGCCTTCCCAACTGCTAATTACTTTATTATCTACCGGTAAACGGGCCGGTAAAACCGGATAGTCATTACGCTCCGGTATAGCCAGTAACTCGGCGCCTTTAGCCAAATAAATATTTATATCGCTCTTTAAAAATAAAGGGCCTGTTAAATAAGTTCCGGCAGCAAAATAAATGGTACCGCCTTGCGGACAACTATTAATAGCGGCCTGTAAATAATTGGTTAGAACCAGCCCGTTATTAGCTGGTAACCAACCATCAATCTCAATTAAAGCTGCTTCTGCTTCTGTTTTAAAGACGATTACTTTATTAGCTACCTCAACACAGTAACTGGTAGCTGGCTCTAAATTAAAAATAGAAAAAACATTCTTATCAATATCAATACAATGCTTTCCATTTAAATAAACAGCCAACTTTTCGTTACTATAATAGGCGCTATCGCCGGTTAACTCAAAACAAGCAGCTCGTGCATAAGTTTTTAATAAAATCAATGCTTTATCCCTTCATACCGGTGGTAGCAATACCTTCCACAAAATAACGTTGCGCTATAAAGAATAAAGTGAGCGACGGTACCAGAGCAGCCGTAGACATAGCAAGCACGGCCGGCCAGTCAACTATAGAGCTGGCATCCATACTCATACGCAGGGCTAACGAAACAGGGAACATACTAACGCTACTTATATAGATTAGCGGCCCCATAAAGTCGTTCATCGTCCACATAAACTGGAACAAAGCCACCGAAATAATAGCCGGCTTTAAAACAGGTACCAGTACATAAAGTAAGGTTTGCAAACTGTTACAGCCATCTATAGTGGCACTTTCCGAAAGGTCTTTCGGTATGCCGCGGAAAAATTGCACCAACATAAAGACAAAAAATGAATCTACCGCAAAAAGGCTAGGAACGGTTAGCGGCAAAAAGCTGTTAAGCCAACCAAGCTGCCTGAATAAAAGGAATTGCGGAATACGTAAAACTGTATCTGGTAACAACAAAGTACCAATTAACAAAGCAAACCAAATCTTTTTGCCGGGTACCCAAAAACGAGAAAAAGCATAACTAGCTAATGTACACGAAATTACGGTAAAAATCATTTTCGGAACAACGATAGCAAAGCTATTAAAAAAGTACCTTGTAAAAGTAAACTCGGTGGCCGTTTGCCAGCCAACAATATAACCTCTTATACTTGGATAAAGTGTAAAAGGTGTTATATTTCTAAAAACCTCAGCATTATCGGGTTTAAAACTTGCACCAACCATCCATATTAATGGATAAATCATTAAAAATCCAACCAGTGTAAGCACAAAGTAGCTAACCACTTTAATCACAACTTTTCGCTGCGAGTGCGTAATTCCACCTGTTTTTTTGTATTGTATCTCCGCCATTTATGCTTCTCCTAATTAGAATAAAATACCCAGTATTTACTCGACCTAAAAACAACGGCCGTAAATAAAGCAACAACTACAAACATTATCCACGATAAAGCGCTGGCGTAACCCATTTGGAAGAACCTAAAAGCGTTATCATAGATTAATAGCGAATACAGATAGGTAGCACGTAGCGGCCCGCCGCCGGTGATAATAAAAGGACCATTAAATTCTTGGAAAGCCTGTATAAGCTGCATAATAAAGTTAAAAAAGATAACCGGTGTAAGAGTTGGCAGCGTAATACTAATAAAACGTCTTACCAGCGAAGCGCCGTCAATAGCAGCGGCCTCATAAAGCGATACCGGAATATTTTTAAGAGCCGCTAAAAAGATAACCATCGCGCTACCAAATTGCCAAACACGAAGTAAGGTAATGGTAAAAAGCGCCAAGCTAGGGTCGCCAAACCAATTAATTGCCCCAAGCCCAAGATTAGCGTTAATAGCATTCATCAGACCGGTATCGGCAAATAAGAAGCGCCATAATACTGCAATAGCTACGTTACCACCCAAAATAGACGGTATGTAGTAGGCTGTTCGATAAAAACGAACGCCTTTTAGATTAAAGTTTAAAATATAAGCGATAAACAAAGCAAAAATAAGCTTAAGCGGCACCGTCATAAAAACGTATAATAATGTTTGCCGAGAAGCCATATGAAAATGAGAGTCGCGCAAAAAGATATTTATGTAGTTTTGAAAACCAACAAAACGCGCATCACCAAGCAACCTATAATCGAAAAAGCTTAGCACCAAACTAGCTATAAACGGATAGCCTCTAAAGACAAGCAGCCCAATAAGCCACGGCGCTAAATAAAGCAACCCTGTATATTTTTTAATACCAATAGAACGCATTAGAGCATCTCCTCTGTTTAAGTAATGCACCCCCTCCCAAAGAAAGGGTGCATATAAAAACAAATTACTGTTGTAACTGTGTAAGAATTTGGTTGCCTTCGTTTAAGAAACGAGTAGCAGCCTGATTAGCATTAATGGTGTTAAAACCATAAGCTTCGATAACATCTTCAAACATAGCTATAAATAAAGCATGGCGAGTCCATGTTGGCCAAAACATACCCACGTTTTGGGTAGCCATGGTGTTAAGTTCGTAGGTAAGACCACTTAACGCACCGGCAGCTCTTAAAGTATCTAAAGCGCGTGAGTTAGCAGGAATACCTCGTTCTAATCTTAAAATCCTTACAGCTTCCGGATCGTTAATTAAAAAGTTTAACAATCTGGCAGTGTTTTCTACAGCGTTACCAACGTTGCGGTTAATAGCAAAACCCATAGTGATTTGCATTATAGCATTGTTTTGTCTGGCAGCGCCTTGTAAGGTTGGGTAAGGACCGGGTGATAACACAGTACCTTGTGGTAAAATAGCGCCATACCTACCCCATGCACTATCCCAATCGATGCTGGTAAAAATGGTTTGATTAATCCAGCCCGGTAGTTGCTCTACAGCGCCCGTGCGTGGAATACCGGCAGCGGCGTACTGTGGTGGCGGAATTACAACGTTATTATCCCATAAAGTTCGTAAAAAGTTAAAACCATCGGTTAACTCAGGAACAGTGTAGGCAATTTGTACGCTTGGGCTGGTTGTAAATGGATCGCGCCCGGTACGTTGTTGTAAATACATAAGTAAAAGCGTATAGGTAAAGTCAAGGTCGGCGCCGATAACAAAGTGACCGGTACCGCGTGCACCCCAAGTTTGACCCATAGCAATAATTTCTTCCCAGCTGGTAGGCATAGTAAAACCGTTGGCAGCTAAAGCGCTGGTGTTCCAAGCAAAAGCTCTACCGGTAGTACTAATTGGGACAAAGTTTAAACGACCATTAATGGTAGCCGTATTTATTAAAGTAGCAGGGTAACCGCTTAAATCGAGCCAAGCGCTAGGAACAGTGCTAAGGTCGTAAAAACCGGTACCATCACGGCTTAAAGTATCCATCCAGTTATGGTTTACTTGCATTAACTCAGGAGCGGTGTTACCGGCCATCTGGGTATGAATTCTTTCGGGCCAACCAGCCCATCCGCCGTACTCGGTGCGTACTGTAACGCCCGGGTTTTGAGCCATAAACAGCTGCACTGCATCTAAAGTAGCAGCATGCCTACTGTCGCCTCCCCACCACGAGAAACGAATTTCACTCTCGTTCCTGTTGCCGCTCGGACAGCCCACCATAATGGCGGCCGCTAAGGCAACTAACAAAAACCTTTTTGCCATAAATTTTCACCTCTTTTAAAAAATTTAATTTTAATTTCTTAAGCTATTTAACAAAGTGTTACCTTCGTTAAGGAACCTCGTAGCAGCTTGGTTGGCATTAACTAAACCAAAGCTAAACTGCTCAATTACCTCGTAGTAAAAATCTCTAAAACGAGGATGCTCAATAATAGGCGGTATCATATATCCTAAGTTAGCCATTACCGCATTGTTAGCCAAAGCTGTAATGTTGCCATCTAAAGCACCGGCGCCATTTAAAATTTGTATGGTTCGGCTATTACCGGGAATACCACGTGTATCGCCTAAAATTAACACGCCTTCAGGCTCGTTAATAAAAAAGTTTAAAAGCCTAGCTGCCCAATTAACACTGCCGGCGTTGCTGGCATTATTAATAGCAAAACCTAAAGAAATTTTAGCAGGCGCGGCATTTTGCTGCACGGCTCCGGCCAAAGTTGGGAATGGGCCAACTTCCAGCACGCTACCGGCCGGTAAGGTGCCTCTGTTTCTGGCTACGGTAGTATCCCAACCAAAAAAGCCAATTAAGTTACCATTCATCCAGCCCGGCATTGTTTCGATGGTGTTGGTTCGCACACCGGCAGAGGCAATACGTGGGCTTGGGAAAATAACGTGAGCCGCTTCAAGCCGGCCTAAAAATTCAAAGGCTTCGGTAAGCTCGGCCACGCTGTAATTAATAGCGCCTTGTGCATTTAAAAACTCGCGTCCGGTGCGTTGTAATAGCCAGTAACTCATTACACCAAAGGCCATATCTTCGTCGTTAGTAGCCAAGATAAAGTTGTTATCATCTAGGGCCCTTAAAGCATTACCTAAGGCAATCATTTCGTCCCAAGTGTTAGGCATGCTTAAACCAAGCTCGCCAAGACGAGTGGTATTGTAAACAAATACCTTACCGGTCATACCCATTGGGGCCATTTGTAAACGATTATTAACCGTTACGTCGGCTAAAACTGTTGGCGAAAAGCCCGATAAATCCAGCACGCCACCTAACCTGTTTAAATCGTAAAAGGTGTTACCGCTTGGACTAAACATATCTATCCAGTTATGGTTAATCTGAATTAAATCCCCAGCCGTACCGCCCGATAATTGAATACCAATCCTATCGGTCCAGCCGGTCCATGCACCATATTCAGATTCAATTTCCACACCGGGATTTTGCAACTGAAAAGCCTCAATAGCTCTTAAAGTAGCCGCATGGCGCGGGTCGCCGCCCCACCACGAAACATAAAGCGTACCACTATCACGCCCACCACAAGCAACCAAAGCTCCCACAAATAGCGATAATAAAATTTTTTTTACCACTTATACTTCCTCCAAATTTTATTTTTTTTAATATTTAAGCATTATCTGGCTTAAAGCCATAAAACAAATCCCAGCCCCTTTGGGGTCATCACTTACTATCGGCTCGCCGTAGTAATATTCTTCTGTCCCGCTGCGGTACCTAACATCGGTATGCGGGTAATCACCGGGCGGAAAGCCTAGCCCGGCCACGCTGCAAATGCCGCCCAAACTATAAACGCCGTCTTTTTCACTAAAATAACGCTCCATAGTTTTATAAAAAGCCGTAAAGCCGGCCTGCTCCTCGGTTTTATTTAACAGCCCCAGCCTTGCGCCTTTAATTAAAGCATAACTAAACATTAATGTAGCCGAAGTTTCTAAATAATTCCCCTTGCTTAAAGCCTTATCGGTAACTTGATACCACATACCGCTGGCTTTATCTTGATAGTTAAGCAAAGCCGCCATTAAATTTTTAAACATAATCGCCAAAGGTTCGGCGTGCTTACTCGCACCCATCACCGCAAGGGTATCGATAAGCGCCATCGCCAGCCAACCCATTGCCCTGCTCCAGTAATTAAGCGAAAGCCCCGTTTCTTTATTAGCCCAATTTTGCTCACGGCTATCATCGTAGCCATGATAATAAAGGCCGGTTTCTTTGTTAATCATTTTAGCTTGCACAAAAGCAAATTGCTTAACAATATCACCGTAATCGGCCCCTTCGCCCTGCGCTAATTTTAAAGACATCGCATAAAAAGGCTGCCCCATATAAAGACCGTCCAACCAAACTTGATGCGGATAAAACTTTTTATGCCAAAAATTACCGCTGCTAATACGCGGGTGCGTTGTTAGCTGGCCGGCCGTGTAGCTAATGGCCTTTCTAAAACGCTCTTCGCCGGTTATTTCGTAAAAAGGAAATAGCAAACGCCCCATCGGGACATTATCAATATTATATTCCTCAATTTCATAACCTTTAATAGAGCCATCGGCAGCTACGTATTTATTAACATAGTTACTTACCCGCCCATAAAGCTCGCTGTTACCGCCGCTTTGCCACAAATCGAAAAAACCTTTTAAAAAACAACCATCTTCGTAGTTCCATCTACCGGGTTTAAACTCTTTATAGTTGCTGCTAAGCTGCAAGGCGTAAGCCTGTACTTTATCATCTACTAACTTTTCCCGCATTTTTTAATCCTCTGTTGATTTACTTTACTAGTGTATCACGATATTCTTAAAAGTGCAACTTTTTTTTTCTTTTTTTGTAATTTAATTGCAACAGAGCTATTATAAATAATTACTACAAAAAAAGCCGCCTTTTTAGGCGGCTTTTCGGAACGGTGGGATTCGAACTCACGATCTTCTGTTCCCAAAACAGATGCCTTAGCCCCTAGGCTACGTTCCGATGTTTTTACTTTACCACATCTTTTTTAGTTAGTCAAGTGGCATAAGCAACTTTAAGAGCAATAAATTTAAAGAAAGCCGCCGCCTTAGTAAAAATAAAAATTATTCCGTTAGCGCCGGCAATTTACTATTGTTATAATATAAAATAATAAAGTAACTTTAAAATATTCTATTTTTAAATAAAAGTATAAAAAATACGGCAAATAACTTGACTATTTAACACATAATATGCCATAATATAATAATTAAGCCCATTAATTTTATTATAACTTAATAGGCTATTATATAACTTAATTTTACAAAACAATTTAAAATATTATGCAAAATACCGGCTTTATTTTTATGGGTATTATTGAATTTTATTTTATATTTAATATTATTTATTACCGTGTTATAATGCTAGTAATAATTGACGAAAATTTATATAAAAGATAGGTAAAGAACTATGGTTAAATTAAATTTAAGAGCCAAAATGATGTTAATTATTGGCGGTACAAGTTTGTTGGTGTTAATAATTGGCTTTTCGGTCATTTTTGGTTATATTAGTTACAGCTACCGGCAAACGGTGCACTCTAACGTGCTGGTAGTTACTCAAGTAGAGGCCGCCCAGTTTACCCAAATTTTTAACCGGGCTTACGATGACGGCCGCTTAGTAACCGAAGCCGTAACTACGAGTTTTTCGCTACAGCCCGAAGAACGGCGCGGCTATATTTTAGAACGTATGCAAAATGTTTTTGCCGGCAATTTTTATTACTCGGCTTTATGGTTAAGCTTAGAGCCCCATGCGCTTGACGGCCTTGATAGCCAAAAGGCTGCTTTTGCTCCTATCTTCGAGCATCAACATAACCAAATTACCTTATCGGAGCAAAATACAAGCAACAATTTAAATAATGGTCATTACCACCAAGCCATCAGCAGCGGCCCTTTTTTAACCAACCCCTACCCCGATGGCGCTACGGGCGAGCTAATTGTTTCGCTTATTTTACCTATCAACGGGCCAAGCGCCGCCGCGATTGGTGTTATGGGCATTAACTTTGATTTAGCCGCTTTGCAAAACTTAATTAGCGAGATGAAACCTTTTGGCGGATATACCATTATGCTGGCCAACAACCTTGCAATGGTAGCCAGCCTTAACAGGCAAAACTTAGGGCGTGATGTGCGCGAAGTTATGCCGCCCGCCGCCGCTTCTTTATTAGCGGGCGTAGAACGCGGCGAAACTTTTAACTTTGAAGCCCGCGACCCCGACCAAAACAACCAAATGACCAGCCTCTTTTTTGTACCGATAATCCCCCAGCATATCGCTACCGCTTGGAGCTTAGGACTTGTGGTAAATAACAATATTATCTTTCGTAATTTACAAATAACTTTAATGATAACGGTGGTTGTCGCCGTTACGGTGGCCGTTGTTTTACTTTTAACTATATTTTTAGCGCTTACAACTATGGTCAAAATAATTATTGCCAACAAAGGTTACCTCGAGCGTATCGCCAACGGCGAACTTAACTTTAAAATAGACAGCCATTATTTAAAACGCGGTGATGAACTTGGCGCTGAGGTACGCTCTTTAGCTGCCCTTGAACAACGTTTAAACGAAGTACTAGGCAGTGTTCCTGCTAACGTAAAGCAATAAAGATTAAAGCTAATTGAATAAAACCAACAAACATTCTATCTAGCTTATCATAACGAGTGAAAATTCGTCTAAAATCTTTAAGTTTACGAAA
>WRBN01000017.1 GCA_009784515.1 Spirochaetaceae bacterium
CTAAAAGTGGTACCGGCCTCGTAAAGCACCCCATTAATAACCCCGCGGAAATGGCTATTTTGGTAGGTAAACTCGATACTTTCTATTAAATCGATATTATACAAAGCCACAAAGCGGCTAATCACATCAAAGGGCCGTAAGTTTAAAGCGGCCTCAACGGTTTCACTATCTAGGGTAAAAATAATATCTTCATCGTTAGCGCGCACCCAATAGGCCACATCAGTTTGGGCTACATCACCTAAAGCTAGGCTAATACTTTCGCCATTATGAGTACTAAAAGTGATACGCCCCTGCGGGTTAGCCAGTCCAAACTCAGCCATATTAGGGCGCACCCGCATATTTTGGCGCATAAAGGTAAAGCGTTGCAGCCAGTACTGCAAAAAGGCTTGCTCGGTGTTAAAGCTATCTATCATAGCATTAACATAGGGCTCGGTCATAAGCCAGCTGGTCCACAGCCTGTCATCGGTGCGCGGATTAAGGGCCAGCACAATACGGCCAAACCGGTTTTCTATCTCAATGCGGTTAAGCTGGGTAAAATCGAGCGGCTGCAGGCGTACTTCTAAAAAACTTTCGAGGCTACCAAAAAATTGGTCAAGGTAAAAATTATTTACCACGTAAACATTATTACTTCCGCTCACCATCACATAATAAGCAAGACCCGATGGCGTGGGTGCGCCGATGGCAAGGGTAAAGTTTTGCTCGGCTTCTACCTCGATGAAGATAGGGGTATCCAATCCATAAATACTTAACGGCAAAGCTTCGGCGGCCTCGATAATTTGAGCAGCCATCACATTACTGGCGGTAAAGGCCATTTGACTAAGCACAAAGGGGTTGATAGGCAGCGGTTCGCCGGCTAAACGCCAGCCGCTTTCATCGTGAGCAAACCGAAAGCTTGTATCACCTCTGTTAATGGTAAAAGCCGTTAAACCCGGCGCTGAGTGTACGTTGGTTACGCTAGGGGTAGTGGTTACTGCTTCGTCATCAGTTACCACTTGCCTTGTAGCTAGAGTGGTTAAACCGTAGATAATTAATAAGACAGCTAAAACGAGGGGAAGGATTAATTTTTTTTTGTTTTTCATTACAATTATAGTAGCATATCTTAAAATATTTGTTAAGACAAAGGTTATTATTTGCTTGACAATTAACAGGGATAGAGGTATACGAGTAATCAAGAAAGCCGTAAGGCTTAAAGTGGAAATCCACCTTTACACTAGAAAATAGTAACCTATTAGTTCTCAACTATCAACTATAAATGCTTCCTTTTATAACTCACCACAAAACCAACCACAAAAACCAACGCCGGCAGCACCAGCACAATAAGTGCCGCCAAAAGTAAAGCCGTTATATGGTTTAATTGCAACGGCAGCTCCAGCAAAGATTTAGTATCTATACGCACCACTTCGTTATCATCAAGCCAAGCTACGGCGTTAAGGATTAAATTGCCATTATCGGCCAGCTCGGTAAAGCCGGCTTCTTGCGCCAACACAAAAAGGCGCGCTCCCTCAGCCCGGCCAGTGGTCATATTTTGCTCGTAACTGGCCATTGCAAAACTGTGCCGGCCTGTACTCAGCGGCAGCGGGTTACCATTATCTAACTGCAAAGTAAGGCCGTTATTACTGGTGGTTAAAATGGGGGCAAGCATAACGTTACGCCTGCGCAATGGAGCTTCCTCAATAGCTAGCGGCCAAGCGGCTATTACTAAAGCGCCGGGCCGGCGGCTAATGCTTTGGGTAATAATATGATTCTCTAACCCGACAATAAAGATGTGCGGATTGCCGGTAAACTGCGGCAGCAGCCGCGTGCTATCGGTCTCCGAAATTAAATTGGCGGTAAGCGCCAAACCATATTCTTCTACTAAACGCGTCAACCGTTCAAAGCCGCCGCTGCTCACAAAAGCCGGCGGATTTAATTGCACATACAACCTGCCGCCGCCCGCTAAGTAAGCGCTTAAAACCGCTTCCTCTTGCTCACTAATATCGCGGCGCGGGTCAAAAAGCATAAGCATACTGGCATCGGCCGGCACCTCACCATCTGTTAATAACGATAAAGGCCGCACCGTGTAATTTAAATTCTCTAAAGCCGCAAGTAACGAACGGCCATCACTAAGGGCCAACTCGTGCAAGCCCAACCCGCTATGCCCCATCAGTAAATAAATAATCCCCTCACGGCCGTTCATAGCAAATTGCAGGGCATTGGTTACTAAACTTTCCACATTAATAGAGCTAATTACTTGCTCATCACCGCGCATAGAAATACCAAAAAACTCACGCGGGTCGATGATACGATGAAAAAGCGGCCCCGCCACAATAATACTGCCGTTATGTATTGTCTCCCCATCACGCACAAAGGGGGCCACGAGGGCCGGGTTACGCTCGGCATTAATCATACGGTAACTAACCCGATTACTGGCATTAGCATACAAAGCCAATACCTCGTTAATTTGAGCCACCTCCACATTACTAGTAACAATCCGTTCGTCCATTAAAAAATAAATATTAACATCTACATCAAGATTGTTTAAAATGGCCGCAGTTTCGGGCTCTAAGGTGTATAAACCCACACGTGTACTATCAATTTGCAAGTTAAGGTTAGAGGCCAGTAAATTAACAACCAGCAAGATAGCCGTAAAAACAACTAAGGTAACCACCCCGCTTACAGCGCGCCTGCTGCGCAGATTAAAGATTGATTTAAATAAGTTAAAAAAATTAGGCATAACGTCCCTCTTCTAAACGCCAAGCGGCAAGATAAACAAAAAAAGCGCTAAAACTAAGGTAAAAAACCACATCGCTCAGCCGTATCACACCGCGCAAAAAGTTATCGTAACGGCTGGAAAGGCTTAAGGCCAACATCATATTAGGAATAAGGCGTACAAAACCCTCATTTAAAATGAGATACAACAAACCTATTACCAATAACAAGCCTACAGCTACTAAAATGGTTAGCCGGGCATTGGCGCTTTTCCGCCATAACCGCCAGCTAAAAAGCAAAGTAATCACCCCAAAAGCCCCAAAACTAAAATTTACCGTAGTAGGTATTATGGGAATAAGGTTAGCCATAATCCAAAAGCTAAAGATAAGGCCAACGGTAAGCGTAGCGGCGCTCATTTGGCTATCAACAATGGTAGAAACATACAGCCCCAAACTAATAAAAGATAACGAAAGTAAAATATAACCCACCAAAGCCCCAGCCGCCAAGCCTAAATCGGGCCAGCCAAAAATATTTAAAATAAGCAGGTAAAATAATACCATCAATAAAGTAAGACCAAACATCGTAGCGGCAGCTAATACTTTACCCAACATAATCTCCAGCGGAGTGATGGGCGAAGTTAGCAAAAGCTGGTCGGTTTTAGCCCGCCGCTCTTCGGTGTACAGCCGCATAGTTAAAAGCGGTGAGGTAAAGAAAAATACTATCTGCGCTGGCCCTAAAAAGTTAGTAAAGTTACTGCTCATAGCAAATAAATTTTGTAAGGTAAACAGCAGGCCAATAATGAATAAATTGAGCCCTAAGTAAACATAACCTAAAGGGGTTTTAAAAAAATAAGTTAATTCTTTAAAATAAATAGCTTTCATAAAATTTCCTTTTATATGTGTAGTTACTACCAAATACAAACATCTTTACTCCCTCTGCACTAATACGCGTGAATGCTTTTCTTTACCGGCTAAATAAGGCCGATACTCTTTTTCACCAATAATTTTAAAGCCTTTTTCAAGTAACCCATTTAAGATAGGGCGGACCGAAACCGCAAAAGGGTGTTTATAATTGGCAGGAATATAACCTTTATCTACCAAAAGTGTTCCTTCATCATCATAGGTTTTATATTCTGTAGGTATATCTTTTACTAACATAATTAAACAGCCAAATTTGGCTTTTATATCGGCCTCTACTTCTGCCATATCACTTACCTCACAGCTAAATAAATAGCTGTACACATCGGTTTTACTTTTACCTGTTGCTAGAGGCAAACTCCTCAACGGTTCGGAGTTTGTATACTCCTTAAGCCCGCGCTCAAGGTTATTTGTTTTACCAATTTTACAAACATTATTTTGTAAAGTCGCTTGTACTATGTAAATATATTCTTCTGCCATTATTCTCAACTCTCACCTATTTCGTAAGCGAAAGAAAAATCTCTTCCAAATTTACTGCCGGCCGGCACCTAACTAGCAAAAATTTACGAATGTTTAATACAAAGTATTTAAATTGTTTTTATATAATTTAATGCGTTTCTCGGCCAATTCAATATAATCGCTATTAATATCGTAGCCTACATAATTACGGCGATTTTTTAAGGCCGCTATAGCGGTAGTGCCGCTACCTATAAAAGGGTCGAGTACAATATCTCCTGCAAAAGAATAGAGTTGTATTAATCTTTTAGGTAATTCTTCAGGATAAGGAGCAGGATGGCCAATCCGTTTGGCGCTTTCGGCGTTAAAATTCCAGATAGATTTAGTCCATTCCATAAAATCTTCTTTACTTATTGTATTTAATTTTTGTTCTTTTTCTTCTCTAGTACGTTCACGACTATAAGAACCCTTAGAAAAAATTAAAATATATTCGTGAATATCACGCAGAGTAGGGTTACTGGCGCTCTGCCAACTTCCCCATGCAGTAGAAGGGCTGGCACTAGCCGCCTTGTTCCAAATAATTTCGCCGCGCATATTAAAGCCAATTTCTAGCATAATTTGTGAGATATAAGCATTAAGTGGTATATAAGGTTTTCGACCTAAGTTTGCCACATTAATACAGGCTCTACCACCATTTACTAAGACACGATAGGTCTCAGTAAAACATTCTTTTAAAAGTTTTAAATATTCTTTTAATGATAAATCATCATCATACTCTTTGGACACATTATAAGGTGGTGAAGTTATCATCAAATGTAAAGAATTATTAGGTATACCTTGCATATTAGTACAAGAATTATTTATGATAGTATTTAAATATTGTTCTGGAAAAGTATTAGTAATAATTTCATCTTTAGTTTTAATCTCTGTATCAAGCTCTTTATATAATTTTGAGTTATAAAATTTTGAAGAATCGTGATTTATACGTCCCTTAGTACCAAAGGCACTTGTAACTGTTCCTTTTTCTTTAATTAAGGGTTTTGCCATAATTCTAACCACCTCTCTAAGGGTTTAAAGTTTATATCTGCTTTTTGCCAGTTAAGCATAATTTTCTCAGTTTGTTTGTGGGTAATTAATTTATCCATTACCTCACCAGCTATTTCTACACCACGCGGATTAGTTCCCACTTTGGGTAATTTAAGATAATTCTGATATCCTATAGCCTTTAAAAGCTCTAACTGTATACCCTTATAGACATAATAAAAACCGCCCTCACCACCCCAATTAATATGTACCAAAATCATATCACAACTAGGGCTATAATTTCTACAAAACTCTATTGCTTTTTGGGCATCTACCGTCCAAATAGCTTTAACTCCAGTAGTTTTTTTGCCACTTATCGTTTTAATAGAAATAGGATTACCAAACAAAACAACATCAGTCTCCGCTTCAGTGATAGACAATTCATACCTTACATTTTCTTCACCAAATTTGTAAACCAATAATGAGACGATTATACGTTCACGTACCGAACCTACTTCCATACCTACCTTACCAGCTCGCGAGCTTTCCAACTCAGCTAATTGAAAGAGATAAGGGAGTTTACTTCGCATCTTATTTATTAAAAGCTCATCAGTAAAGAGCTTGGTTATTTGATTATTCATAGAGCGATATTCGCGTAAATATATTAATTAGTCAAGAGGATTTTTTTGCTACTAACTACTCTCTCACCTATTTCGTAAGCGAAAGAAAAATCTCTTCCAAATTATCCGCTTGCCTACGCATAGCCAGCAAATCGGCGCCGCTAGCCACCACTGCTTTAGCCACCTCCGCCCTAATATCACTTTCCCCGCGGGCAGTTAGCTCAAAATCGGCCGTACCGGTTTCATCGCTCTCCACCTCCGTAACTTTAGTAATCTTATTGATGGCGGTTAGGGCCGCACTAAGGCCGACCGCATCACTTTTTTTAATCCGAATAATAAGTTTATTACTATCGGCCAGCTTACCGGCAAGGTTAGCGGTGGTATCGTTGGCGACAATTTTACCTTTACTAATAATTAGGGCCTGCTGGCAAACGGCTTGTACCTCGCTTAAAATGTGGCTGGAAAGCACAATGGTATGCTCTTTAGCTAAGGTGGTAATTAGGCCGCGTACTTCTACCATCTGTTCAGGGTCTAGGCCCACCGTAGGTTCATCAAGGATTAATAACGGCGGGTTGCCTATTAAAGCCTGCGCCAGCCCTACCCTTTGTTTGTAACCTTTAGATAAATTTTTAATTAATCTCCCTTTAACATGGCCAATCCCTACCAGTTCGTAAATACGTTCGCGCTCGATGGTTGCCTGCTTGGTATCTACTTTCTTTAAACCCGCCACAAAGGCTAGGTATTCGCTGACAGTAAAATCATCATAAAGAGGCGGCTGTTCGCCCAAATAGCCAATACCTTGTTTTACCAGCTGAGCCTCATCGGCTATATCGCGGCCATCTATCAACAACTGACCGCTGGTGGCCGCAAGGTAGCCGGTCATAATATTCATAGTGGTGCTTTTGCCGGCGCCGTTAGGCCCTAAAAAGGCGGTAACACTGCCGCTGGGTATGGTAAAGTTAAGGTTATCTATCGCCGTGTGCTGGCCGTACTTTTTGGTTAAATTGTTAGCTACTATCATAGTTACACTATAGTATATTTAAGCGGTAATGTATAGGGAGTAAGGCCGTTTATCTTAGCCTATTTCTTCTTCACTCACTTGCTCTAATAAAGTAAATTGCGGCAAAAATTTACCAATTTTACCGCTCATAAACTTTACCTCTACTACTAAATGGCCTTCTCGCATAGCCCTGTTAATAATTTTGCCAAAGCCGTAATGTTCGTGCCGCACAAAACTATTGGGGGCATAATTGTCGGCTTCGGCCGGTGGTTTTTCACCGATAATATGAGCTTCGGGCAGTTCGCTTAAAAAAAGACTGGGGCTTTTAGCTTCGGTACGGCCGTAAAGCATACGCCACTTAGCGTAAGTAAAATATAACTCTTTGCGAGCACGGGTAATAGCCACGTAAAACAGCCGCCGTTCTTCCTCTAGTTCGGCCTCGTAATCGGCATTATGTACATCGGCTTTGGGGAAAAGGCCATTTTCCAGCCCGGTTACAAAGACTCTATCGTACTCTAAGCCTTTAGTGTTATGCATCGTGATAAGGGTTACCTTGTTAGGGCTGTCGTCATCTTGCTGATTACTCCCTAAGCTGGTACTATCTAAAAAGTTAGTTAGCCCCTCTAGGCCGCGCCCGTAAATACGGCCGGCATTTACCAGCTCGTTAAGGTTATCTAACCTATTGGTGCCTTCACTTTCATCTTCTAGGCCATAATACTCGGCTAAGCCACTTTTATTAAGAGCCAGCTTAATAAAATCGCTTAATAACTCGCCGGCTAATAGCTCTTCCAACTCTTTTATTAAAGTTACAAAACTGGCAAGTCCGGCGGCCACTTTGCCTTTAAGAGCGCTTAAAGCTTTAAGAGCTGCCTCTATTAAGTTGCCGTTACTTTCGCTGCGGTAAGCAAAAACAGCGGCCACGCTTTTAGCTCCCAGTCCGCGACTAGGTTTGTTAATAATACGCCTAAAGGCATCTTCATCGTAGGGGTTAAGTAGTAAAGTAAGCAAAGCTAGGGCCGTTTTAATTTCCTCACGCTCATAAAAACTTAACGTACCTACTAATTGATAAGGGATATTTAACCTTGTAAAGATAGTTTCAAAAAGACGGCTTTGAGCGTTAGTGCGGTATAAAATAGCCGTTCCGGCCAAATTATTATCTTCTTTTATTTTTTGGGCAATAAAATTAACTTCGTCTTCGGCATCAATAACATTAACGACTTCCGGTAACTGGCCGCCTTCTTCGGCCGTAAAAAGAGTTTTGCCTAACCGGCCCTGATTATGGTTAATCACCGCATTAGCGCAGGCTAAAATATGGGCCGTACTGCGGTAATTTTGTTCTAGTTTAACCAGCTCGACCGGCTCAAAATTTGTTTTAAAATCAAAAAGATTGGCCGGTTCGGCCCCCCTAAAACGGTAGATAGATTGGTCGTCATCACCCACCACCGTAACAAAACAGTCATCTCCCGCCAGCAGCCTAAGCAGCTGGGCTTGGCTTAAATTGGTATCTTGATATTCATCTACCAAGATGGCTTTATACCGCCGCCGCACTTGAGAGCGCAAAACTTCATCGTTTTGTAAAGCCAGCAAAGGTAAGTAGATAAGGTCGCCAAAATCGACCGCTCGGTTTTGAGTTAAAGCCGCCTGATAATTACTAAAAATTTGCTTTAAATTACCCAGTGTGTCTAGGTTGTCCCAATCGTCCTCAAAGGTTAAAGCTTTATTTTTTACTTGCTCTATTAAATAGTAGTAATATTTTATGCGGTTGTCATCGGGGTATAAACGCTTAAGTAAACTTTGGGCGGCGCCGTCATCGTAAATGGTAAATTGCGGCGAAAGGCCAAGTTGGGCGGCATTACGGCGTAAAAAATAGGCCCCAAAACTATGAAAAGTGGTAAGCCGGCTTTGCTCGGCCTCTAAGCTAAGCAGTAAGGTACGCTCGCGCATTTCGCGCGCGGCTTTATTGGTAAAGGTTACGGCCAATATTTGCCACGGCTTAATCCCTAGTTTTTCTATTAAATAAGTTATGCGACAAGTTAGCACCTTTGTTTTGCCGCTGCCAGCGCCAGCTAACACCAATAAGTTTGGGCTGGCCGAAGTAACGGCCTGCTGCTGCGGCCCGTTAAGGCCAGAAAGATAGCTCATGGGCTAAGTATAGCATAAAAAAGGGGAAATGACAGCACTTCAAAACAGGCAATAGTTATAAGTGTTTTTGCGTTAAAGAGGCGCCTATCTCATAAATTTTTAACGTTATTTTTAGCAAAAGCGCATTATAAGTATTGACTGTTTTGAATTGATGTGCTAGTGTTTTTAATGTAAAAGATTACCAAACAAGGAGAGAAAAAAATGGTAAAAAATTGGGTTTTGTTAGTTGGATTAGTTTTGTTGTTGGCGTTGGTTGGGTGTAATCGAAATCAGCCTCCAAAAAAAAGTACTGATGACACCGGCGGGACATCGGCATGGAGCGATACTATTGATTTTGATGTAAGTGAAGAGGCTGAAGGAGAAAAAGATGAATAAAAAATTTATAGCTATCTTATTTTTAATTATAGTTAGCGCTACTTGGGCAAATGCTCAGGGAAGATGGACGCGCGTTTATCAATCGAGCGATGGAACTATGCGTATTATTTTAGAAGCAAGTAATAACGAGGGCACACGAGGTAATGCTACCGTTATAGCCGTACGGAACAACAGCCATTTTTTAGAGGGTGCAGGCCCATTTTTAAGCAGTACTTTTGGTATATTTATAGATTGGGTTGCCCCGCCACCCGCCAGAGCTATATTAAATGCAATAAGAGTACGGGAATTTGTAGAAGATGAAATAAATAGGTTGGTAAGCAGCGCAATGTATGGCGAGTTTACAGTAAATGTGAATACTGGGCAGCTTACTCTTAATTTAGTAAGAGGAACTGGCGAATTTTCTGAGCTGGCTTCACAGCCTGCACAGCAGCTTATTTTTAATTTTGGCCCCCAAGAAAGGATAAATGGAACCCTTACAACTATGACTATTACGCGTGATGGCCAAACATGGAGAAGAATTTAATAGAGGAGATTAAAAAAGTGAATAAAAAAATAATATTATTTTTAATTGCTTTATTTATGGTAATAGGGAGTAGTTTTTCTTTTGCCTATAACCCAAGAAGCGGTGGAGCCGTTACACCAACGAGGTCAAGGCCGACAATATCAGTACCAACACAATTTAACCAAAATAACGCCCCACTAATGGCGGGCCGTTTTAGGCTGGAGAGTAGCCCTTTTATTATACAATTATTTTATAGTAATAATCAGGCAAATAATGGAACATTTACAATAGAAGATTTTAATAATGGCCAAATCATTACTAGTGGTGATTTTACTATTAACAATAACCGCGAACTTGTGTTACTGCCCAACCGAAATACAACAACTATGGATATAGGTTTTTTAGTACAAAGATACACCATACATAACCCACGAACCTTTTCAGGTGGAACAGAACGTTGGGTATATTTGGATAATAACTAAACGTATATTCAATATGTATAAGATAATTGGTAACTATTTATTTATAGGTACCAAAAATAACTTAGAGCCTGTTCGCATAAAGGAAAATTAACCATGACACAAGCCGCAGGGTTGTGCACAAATGACACGAATAGGATTACTCTTACATTCGTGCAGCACGCGGCTAGCCCTTCGGCCCAGTGTGTCATTTGTGGTTATATCCTTACCTTGAATTCTCTTTTTTTGGTGTTTTTAGCGGTTCTATCTTGTTAAATACCTTTTTCTGCTGTTTTCTAGGAGGATTATTATCATTTTATTTCTATGTGAACAGCTTCTCATCTTTTGCCTACTTCCGGTGTATTTTATATTATAACACTCAATATAAAAATGCTTATCGGCTCTCTTTACAATTTTCCTTTTTTATGTTAAACTAAAAAAAAGTAAATTAATAAGGAGCTAAATATGAGCCAAAATGATATACAAGTAGAACTTGATAAGGTACGCCCGCATTTACAAAATGACGGCGGCGATGTGCAGATAGTCCGTTTTGATGGTAGCAGTAATATTTTATATGTAGAGCTACAAGGGGCTTGCAAAGGCTGCCCGCATTCGCAAATGACCATTAAAAATGGTATCGAACGTTATTTAAAAAGTATTTTCCCCGATTTGGTGGCGGTAGAAGCAGCTTAAAAAACTATCTCTTACGAGATAGTTTTTAATTAAGAATTAAAAAGTAAGCACCAAGAGATGGAAGGTAATAATTTACTGCTTATGTTTTTTAATTTCTACTTCTTAATTTTAATTTATCCCGGAGGGATACAACATGTCAAAATTAACTCATGAGCAATTAATTAAATTCCCTAAAATAGAGCTGCACCGCCATTTGGAGGGGTGTTTTTATCCGCCGGTATTATTTTATTTGGCTAAAAAAAATAAGCTCGATTTCCCCAGCGATTATACGGCTTTTGTTAAAGAACTGCAATTTCCGCAGGACAGCGCGCCCGATTTCCATCTTTTTTTAAGTAAATTTATTAATAGTTGGTATAAAAGCCTTGATGATGTGGCCGATGTGGTTTACGGCAGTGTTAGCCATATCGATACCGGCGATAACTTAGCTTACCTCGAGCTGCGTTTTAACCCTTATCACTATGCGGCGCGCAATAATTTTGAAGTTACCGATACCCTAAAGGTGGTACTACAGGCCGCTCAAGCCGCAGCGGCTAAACTGCCCTTTAAGGTGCGTTATCTGCTTACTTTTAACCGCATGCAATTTAAAGATAATGAAATGCTGGAGATTTTTAAAAAATTTGAAAAGTATAACAATTTAGATGAAATTGTAGGTATCGATTTAGCCGGTGATGAGGTAAACTTTCCGCCTGAACTTTTTCCTAATTTTTTTGATTATGTCCATCAGGCCGGCTATAAGGCGACTATCCACGCCGGTGAGGTATCGAGCGCCGCTCAAATTTGGACGGCGATTGATACCCTGCACGCCGGCCGAATTGGGCACGGAGTGCGCTGCATTGATGATGAACGCCTGCAAGAAGTTATGAAAGAAAGAAATATTGCCTTAGAGCAATGTTTGGTAAGCAATTACCAAACCAATGCGTGGGCCGATTATGCCAGCCACCCCTTAAGAAAGTTGTTTGATAAAGGACTACCGGTAACTCTTAACAGTGATGACCCTACGGTGCAAGGTAAAACGTTAAATGATGATTATATTTTGGCTAGTGAAAAACTCAACTTTACCCGTGAAGAATTTATTAAACTTAACCTTAATGCCATAGAGGCCAGTTTTTTACCGGCAGACGAAAAGGCCGAACTTAAGGTAAAATATTTAAATGACTGTGAATAACGATGTAAATTTTTATAGCGAACGAGCAGATAGTTATTACAACCGTGCCGATGCTTATAATTTACGAGATAAGCCGCAAAAAGCTATAGCCAATTATACGCATGCTGTAGATAATTATAACAAATGTATAGAGCTACAACCTAACAATAGTAAGTTTTACCAGAATAGAGCTTTGTGTTACAGGCAGCTGGGGCAATACATTAAAGCTATCAATGACTATAGTACGGCTATTGCTCTATCTCCGCAAACAGCAATACTTTATTACGAACGTGCCTATTGTTCCCATTTGCAAGATAATTGCCGAGAGGCCGTAACCGATTGTAGTACAGCCATCAAGCTGGAGCCTAATAATTATCTTTTTTATTATTATCGTGCTATGAATTACCACATATTAAACCAATATACTTTGGCAGTAGCCGATTATACTCAGGCTATTGCCCTTAGCCCCGATGATTATATTTATTTGGCCCGCGCCCAATGTTATGATAGGCTAGAACAATATGCCGAAGCAATAAATGATTATAGTAAATATATCGGATTTAACCCCGATTATTCATTAGTATATTATATGCGTGCCGCTAGTTATGATGGGCTTGGTCAAAGAGAAAAAGCTGAAGATGATTTAAAGATTTATAAAAAGTTAGAGAAAAAGCTAAAAATTAAAGATTTTCTAAAATTAAGATTTCGTAAATAATTTAATATTAAGTTATGTAATAAAACTGTTCAATTTGTAAAGCCTTTAAAAATTTATTATCGTGCGAGATAATAAGCAGAGTGCCGGGATAGCTTTTTAATACCTTTATGATATGAGTTTTAGTTGCTAAATCGATATTATTGCTTATCTCATCAAGTAAGAGCAATTTAGGAGTTTTTAAAGCAATTTTAGCTAAGCATAACCGGGCCTTTTCACCGCCCGAAAGAAATTTTATTTCTTTTTGTACATCGGCGTTGGTTAAAAATAAAAAATCTTGCAAAAAATGGCGCAGCTGGGTGGGAGATTTATCTGAAGTTAAAGCTTCAATCTCTTGGTAAACAGTGTTACTATCATTTAAATTGGAATAGTGTTGATTGAGGTAACCAATCTCATCTGGCTTTGGGGTATACCAATCACCCTCTCTGTTTACGGTAGGGTCGTCCATAATGGCCTTAAAAAGGGTGGTCTTGCCCGTACCGTTATTGCCGGTAATGGCTAAATGCTCGCCGCCCATTAGAGAAAAATTGATGTTATTTAATATAATTTTCTCCCCGTAACTCACTTTCCCCTTATTAATAGAGAGCATGGTTTTGGTAAAACTTTCTCCTACTGGTAAGGAAAAGTGGGTTTAATTACCTTAAGGCTGGGCAAACCGGTTAGCCGTTCCTTTAAAGCCTCTTTATGGCTGGTTATATCATTAAGTTTTTTACCGGCTGTTTTGCCGGCATTACCAGCTTTGGCATCACCCACCGCCGGTAACCAGCGCTTTTGAGCCACCATCTTTTTACCATGCTCACGGCTCTTTTGGGCACGTTCTTGCTCTTTCATCAGCTTTAAGTGGCTTTCTTTTTTATCTCTTTTAAGTTGTTTTGCCTCATTTAAAGTACTCTGTTTGTTTTGAGCAATAGTGGCTTGATAATCATTATACTTGCCGTTAAAAATGTCAATTTTACCATTATTAATATACCAAAGTGTTTGCGGGATAGTTTGTAAAAGTTCTTCATCGTGGCTAATAATAATTAAAGCGCCTTTATAATGCTTTAACATTTTAAACAGCGAGGCACGGTTTTTGCCGTCTAAATGGTTGGTAGGTTCATCTAACAGCAAAATATCGGGGTTATTGGCTAGCGCTAAAGACAAAGCTTTATTAAAGTTCTCTGCTCCGCTTAAATTATTATTAGCGCTTATAATTTGCGGCACATAACCAATATTGCTGCTGTCATTATGAAATATCTGGCCTGATGATGGCTCTAATCGGCCACTTATCATCTTTAGCAGACACGATTTACCGCTGCCGTTATTACCCATAATGGCAATACGGCTGCCCGGTGGTATTTGGGCATTAAAGCCGATAAAGCAAAATTTATCACCAAAAGATAAGCTTATATCTTTAATTATTATAGAGTTAGACAATTAAGATTGTAACCCACCCAATAATCTCTGCAACCCCATTGCGCCGGCCTTACTTTTTAGCTCTTCGCTTATTTTTATAAAGGCGGCATGATGAGCGCTTTTAATAAGTGTTTGCAACATAGGCACATCGCGGTTATCCACAGCGACTGGGTCCAGCTCGATGGCAAGGCATTCAAAGCGGCCATTAAGAGTTACCTTAACGAGCCCACCGCCCGATTCACCGCTTACCGTAATGGCCTTAAGCTGGGCCTCTAACTCCTGCATTTTATCTTGTAAGGCGGCGGGGTTTTTTAACATATTTAACATATCCATAGGGTTAAAATTCATCGACAATCTCTCCATCAAAAACTTCGGTAATTAAATCTATCTTCTGTTGGTTACTCAACTTGTTTTCGTTTATTTGTGCGGGCTCCGGCTCAGCAACCATCGCTTTAGCTTTTGCTATCGGCTGGGTTTTAACTGCCGGCGCTTCTTCTTGATAGCTCACAGCAGGGTTTAAAGTTACTGGCTCACTCCTTTTTTCCGCAGGAACAGCAGTAACTACCTTTGCCGCGGGAGCCTCAAAATTTTGTATCTGCGCCGGCTGCTGCGGAGCAATTAAATCTTGCTGCAATTTAGCTAGTTCTTTAGTAATTTCATAATTATTAAGGTAATATTTTAGTACGCAAAGTTTACTTAAAGCCAGTTCCAGCTCGAAACGAGGATTAATGCTAAATTTAATCTCTCTAAACAATTTAAAAGTTACATCTAGTGCCATCTCTAACTGGCTAAGCGTTAAAACCTCTACCGCTTGTAAATTAAAGTGGTTACTGCCGGCTCCTAGCAAACCTTCTTTAGTAAGATTGTTTTTAATAAGTAATAAATTGCGCAAATACTCGGCAAAATCGGTAATAAATTGCTCTACGCTTACGCCTTTCTCCATTAAATTGTCGAGTAAAGTTAAGCAGCCGGTTCTATCTTCATTAATAATAAAACCAATTAAATTATTAAGTTCATCTAAGCTTAATAAGCCCATCTTTTCGCGTATCTTAGCAAGGGTAAGCTCGCCATCGCTAAAGGCCACCGCTTGGTCAAAAAGGGTATAGGCATCGCGCATACTGCCGGCCCCTTCTTTCGCCAGCCAAAAGAGGGCCTCGCTATCGGCCTTAAGCCCCATCTCGGCGGCGGCGGCGGCTAAGGCCTCTTTGATGGTTTCGGTAGCAATTAATCTAAAGTTATATTGCTGGCAGCGGCTGCGGATAGTAGCCGGCACCTTATGAATCTCGGTGGTAGCAAAGATGAAGATGATGTACGGCGGCGGCTCCTCGATGGTTTTTAAGAGGGCATTAAAAGCACTGATACTTAACATGTGAACTTCGTCAATAATGTAAATCTTATATTTACTACCAGTAGGCGGGAACTGCACTTCTTCTTTAATTTCGCGTACATCACCCACACCGGTGTTACTGGCGCCGTCAATCTCTATTACATCAAGACTGCTGCCTTTGGCAATTTCGATACAGTTATCGCAGACACCGCACGGGGTAGCCGTTGGTCCTTCTTTGCAATTAAGGCTGCGTGCCAAAATGCGTGCGGAGGAAGTTTTGCCCACCCCGCGCGGCCCGGCAAACAAATAAGCGTGGGCAATACGGCCGCCGCTAATGCTGCCGGAGATAGCGTGGCTGACAAATTCTTGTCCAAGTAAAGTGTTAAACCCTTTGGGACGGCGGCGGGTAGCGGTTACTTCGTAGCTCATATATGGGTAGTATATAGGAATTGGGGGGTTTAGGCAATGGAAACAAAACAAGAGATTTTTCATTTATTTTGACAAAGCCTATAAAGTAGGCTATACTTAAGTGATGAGTGATGTTATTTTACACAACCGTTATTATACGGTGGAAGATTACTTTGCCTTGTCTGAAGAAGGCATACGAACCGAGCTCGAGAACGGCAAGCTTTTTATGTCGCCTTCGCCAGTTCCTAACCATGCAAAGATTGGCCGTAATTTGATTTGGCAGCTAGAAAATTATTTGCAGAATAAAAAATGTGAACTATTTTATGAAACTGATATAGAACTTTTTGAGGGTGAAGATACCATCTATTGCCCCGATATTATTGTGGTATGCGACCCAAGTAAAATTGCCGACCGCTGCATCGTTGGTGCGCCCGATTTTATCATCGAAATAGGTTCATTTGGCACAATTAAAAATGATTTAGGTAAAAAACGTTTAGCTTATGAACGAGCCGGCGTAAAAGAATATTGGGTAATACGTAACCCTTATTGGGTGCATTGCTACCTATTAAATGAAGAGGGTAAGTATAGCGAAAGCGTTTACCGTAATGAAGTAGCTGTTAAGGTACAAAGCCTTGAGGGTTTAACAATTGATTTTAGCCATTTACAAAAAATTTAATTATGAATAGCATAGCTGACAAACTCTCTCCCTAGTAAAGTATTAAACCCTGTGGGACGGCGGCGGGTAGCAGTTACTTCGTAGCTCATATATAGGTAGTATATAGGAATTGGTGGGTTAGGCAATGGAGAGAATTTTAACTTGACAAGCTAAAATAATGCAGCTACAATAGCCTAGTAAATAAAGCCTTATGGGCTTTTGGTAAACAGGAACTCCTGACGAGGTAAAAATCTTATTAGGAGGTGCTTACGATGGGTTTATTTTTCTTTAGTAAAAGAAAACTGCTTGTAGTCCTGATTATCTTAGCGACACAAGCAGCATTTTACTCAACACCGCTTTACTAATTTAGTTAGGCGGTAAAAAACCTGAACGGTTTCTTAGTCCTGTTAGCAGCAGGGCTAAGTTTTTATAAGTATAGCTAATTTTTGGAAAATTGTCAACTAATTTGAAGGCAGGGGAGTGCCACATTAGTGTATTTTGTCATTACGAGCGTAGCGAAGTAATCCAGCTTAAATTGTTGCACTTAAATGGATTGCCACAACTTTCTACGAAAGTTTCGCAATGACAAAAAAGTTTCAAGTACACTAGTGTGGCACTCCCTAGCCTTATCCAGCTCTTGACAGAGTAAGCCAAATAAAGTAAGCTTACAAATTAAGGAGACTAACTAAATGCCTTGTGGTAGAAAGCGTAAACGAAAAAAGATAGCTACTCATAAACGTAAAAAAAAGTTACGTAAAAATCGTCATAAAAATAAAAAATAGGGCATAAGCGCCCTATTTTTTATTAACAGAACCGCTTCTTATTTTTAGTATCTCCTTCATCAACTTTTAACCGGCCTAATTGTAAATTATCAGCCTTTATGTTATGTTAATAAAATGATGATGAAGGCCTTTGCCCTAGCCGTTAGCCTATTTTTGTTTACTTGCAGCCGTACCAACCAGCAGCCGTTTGTACACGGTCAGCTCGAAAACGGCTTAAGTTATTACATTATGCACAACGCGGTGCCCGAAGGCCGTGCGTTGTTTTATCTTGCGGTTAGGGTTGGCAGCAGCGCCGAAAGCGAACACCAACAAGGTATTGCCCATTTTATAGAGCATATGGCCTTTAATGGCACCAATCGCTTTAACCGCGGCGAGCTGGTTAGCTACTTAAGCAGCCATTATGGGGCTAGTTTCGGCCCCGATATTAACGCCCACGTCAGTTTTGACGAAACCGTTTTTAAATTAAATATCCCGTTGGATAGACCCAATGCCCTTAACGAAGTTTTATCGCTTTTGCGTGATTGGGCCGATGGTATTACCTTTAACGAAGCAGAGGTAGAGCGCGAACGTGCCATTATTATAGAAGAATGGCGGCATACCCAAAACGCTAACCGGCGGTTTAATAATTTAGCTTTACCTTTATTATTAGAAGGTACCGTTTATGCCAATCGGCTGCCCATTGGCCAAGTTAGTCAAATAGAGAGTTTTACCGCCGATGATTTACGTTCTTTTTACGAACAGTGGTACCAAAGCCACAATATGGCCATCATTGCGGTGGGCGATTTTGAAGTTGCCGAAGTACAAAGGGCCATAGCCGAACAATTTAATAGCTTACCCACCGGCCGACAGCCGCCGCCCGATACACGTTACCCTATAAACGCCGGTGATAACCGCTTTTTTGTGATGACCGATGACGAGCTGCTGGGCAATAGCCTAGAACTGTACTTTAGGAGCAACGGCCGGGCCGCTATCGAAAATAAGGCCGATTTTGAACGCGATATTAAAGACCGCCTTGTTGCCTATATGCTTAACGAACGGTTGCGTTTATTAAGTACTCTGCCGCAAAGCCCGCTTTTTAATCCGCAGGCCGGCAGCGCCATTATCGGCCACGACCAATTTTTTTGGGTTATGCGCACCGGTTTTAGAGAAGACACCGCCCTCGAGGCTTACAACTATTTGTTAGAGGTACTCCATCAAGCTAGGTTATTTGGCTTTAACCAAAGCGAGCTGGATAGAGCGTTAGCCGACCATTTAGCGATGTTTACGCAGCAGCAGGCTGAGCAAAACCATACCCAATCGCAGGTGCATATCAACCGTTTACTGCGTATGTTTATCTACGGCGGCCGCCACTTTACCGCCGATGAGGCTTTACGGCTTTACCAAAGAGTAAGCAGCCGCATGACCTTACAAACTTTACAAGAACATTTAATTACTTTAACCAATACCCGTTCTTATAGTATTTTAGCCTCGCCGCCGCACCCGGCTATCCCCAGCGAAACCGCTTTGCGGCAGCATTTTATTAACTTTGATAGCTCGGTTATTATCCCTTTTAACGATAGCGTAACTAATAATATTATCTTTGCCCGGCCCGGCAGCGGCGGACAAATTACTAAAGAAGAACAATTTGATGAAGATATTCTTTTATGGACACTTGATAATGGCATACAGGTTTTTGTACGTGTAGGCAATAATACCGCCAATACCGTGCTCTTTCAAAGTGTGGTTGCCGGCGGCTTTAGTGATGTAACCAACGAAGAGCACCTTTCGGCCCAATTTAGTTTAACGCTGGCCGAGGAATCGGGCTTTGGCAACTTTAGCCAGCTTGGCTTGCAGCAGGCTTTAAGCGGGCAATATGTTGATGTAGCCCCCTATGTTAGGTTATTTAATAGAGGTTTTAGCGGGTACAGCAGCAACGAACACCTAGAAACCTTATTTAAACTTATCTTTTTAAAAAGTTACGAAGGCATTAATGCCAACGAAATTATATTTACCCAGCTAAAAAACCATTTTATCCAAAGCTTTAGCCAATTTGCCGGCAGTCCCGAAGAAGCCTTTGACAGAGTAGCCATTACCGCCCTTTACGGCGATGCCTATAACCGCTTTTTCGGCTTAATTAATTTAGATGATTTAGCTAATATTAATTTTGATAGCGCCGTTAATTTTTTTGCAGCCGGTTTTAATGAGCAAAGCTTAGCGGATATGACCTACTTTTTTAGCGGGGCTGTTAACCTTGACCATCTGCGTAAATTAGTTAAAATTTATTTAGGCTCGCTGCCGCCGGCTTTGCCCGCTTCTTTTACGCCGATAGTTATTCCGCAGCCCGATAGCAGCCGGGTGCATCGTGTTCATTTAGGTTTTGATGAACGCGCCGATGTAATGGTGGCTTATGCTTTTAACAGCCCTTATAGCTTAGAAGATTCGGCTTATTGGAACATTATGCGCGAGATGCTGGAAATGCATTTAATTGAAACTATCAGAGAAAGGTTAAATTTAGTTTATTTTCCTAATGTACAGCTTAGCCGCTTAGGTTACGGCGAGCGGGTAAATTTACGTATTCTAAATACCACCGACCCAGCCCATGCCGAACAATTAGTAGAGATAATTAAAGCCGAAACAGTGGCCCTATTACAAGGATTTTATAGCGATAATTATTACCAAAGAGCTTTAAGTGTTCTGCGTGAGCAAGAGCTGCGGCTTAGGCAAAACGATAGCCATTATTTAAATGTGATGAGCCTTTTTGCCGAGCAGCAGCTGCCCTTTAGCCAAATAGCTACCGCCTTTAACCAATATGCAAATTTTAACTTTGATTATTTGCAACAATTTTTAAACCGCATTAATACCAATAGCACGGCGGTAGCGGCTATTCGTTTACCAAGTAATTAATAAGTAACAAATATAAAATTGGGTTAGCCCTTTAACGGAGGAAGACAATGAACAAAAGAGAAGATTACATTTTTACCAGCGAGAGTGTGGGTGAAGGCCACCCCGATAAGGTGTGCGACCAAATATCCGATGCCGTATTAGATGCTGCCTTGAGCTTAGACAAAGAAAGCCGCGTAGCCTGCGAAGTATATGCCAGTACCGGCTTAGTGGTTATTGGCGGCGAAATTACCACTCAAGGTTATATCGATACTTTAAAGCTTACCCGTGATGTGCTTAAAGATATTGGCTACAACAGCAGCGAATTTGGCATTAACTACCGCGACTGCGCCGTTATTAATATTATTAAGCCGCAATCGGGCGATATTGCTATGGGCGTGGATAGCGCCGAACAAGGGGCCGGCGACCAAGGTATTATGTTTGGTTATGCCTGCCGCGAAACCGCCGAGTTTATGCCTGCTCCTATCCACTTTAGCCACAGTATGCTTATTAAAGCCGATAGCGTGCGCAAAAGCGGCCGGCTTAACTTTTTACGGCCCGATAGCAAAGGACAGGTAACGGTACGTTATAGCAAAGGCAAGCCGGTGCATATCGATACGGTAGTGCTTAGTCACCAACATAACCCCGATGTAGATATGGCCACGTTACGCGAGGCTTTAATTGAAGAAGTTATTAAAAAAGCTTTACCGGCCGAATTGTTAAGCGCCAAAACCCGTTATTTAATTAACCCTACCGGCCGTTTTGTAATTGGCGGTCCCGAAGGTGATGTTGGCCTTACCGGCCGTAAAATTATTGTTGACACTTACGGCGGCTCGGCACCGCATGGCGGCGGGGCTTTTAGCGGTAAAGACCCCAGTAAAGTAGACCGCAGCGCCGCTTATATGGCCCGTTACATTGCCAAAAACATTGTGGCTAGCGGTGCGGCCGAACGTATTACCGTACAGCTTAGTTATGCCATCGGCATAGCCGAACCGTTAAGTATTTTTGTAGATACGCACGGCACAGGCGAAGTAAGCCATGAAAAGATTGAGGCCGTTATCCCGCAACTATTTGGTTTAAAACCTTCGCAAATTATTAGCAGCTTAGGTTTAAAGGCCCCTCTTTACCGCAAAACGGCCAGTTACGGCCACTTTGGCCGCTCCGAATTTCCGTGGGAAAAACTTGATAAAGCGGAAGCCCTTAAAAAACTATGGTAATTAAAAATTAATAATTATAAGTTACACTAATTATTAATTATTAATTTATAAATGGCTACACTATAAGCCGGCATAGCAACCAAAGTTACAGCTGTGCCGGCTTTTTTAAGCTGAGGCTCGTTACAGTGATAGCTGCCGTTATAAAAAAAATCACTCTCTAAACGGTAGGCTTTTGTGATATAACCGCTAATGTCTAATTCATCTTCGCTTAAATCTGTAAAATTAAATAAAATAATATAAACAAAATTTTTATCTTTACTTATAATTAAATTAAAACTATCGGTAGTAATTTTATTTAAAGGCTCTAATTTCTTAAATATAGTTTTATCCAGCAGCAAGCTGCTATAATGTAATTCGTTATCATTTATAGTTAAATTTTCACGGTAAGTAAATAACGATAAATTATTACTTAAATAACGCCAAAAAGCCCGGCTAGGTTCCGGCATAATATTTAAATTTAACATCTCTTCGGCGGCCATGTAATCTTTACTTGTCTTATCCAAATTAAAACCGATTAACCCAAAAGAGGGCCTCGTGTTTAGTTTAGTTATTAAATGAGCAGTTACCTCTTTACTCACGGGGCTAGGCCAATGGTTAAAATTTAAAAATAAACCATCAATATTATAGCGCTCTTGCCAATAGCTAGATACCTTAGTGAGATAATCGCAGCTGCTAAGATATTGCTCGTTACTACTATTAAGATTAAACAAAAAACCATAGGGTGATGAGCAAAAAATGTCGGCACGTTTAGGGATAGCCCGTGCCTGCGGCGATACCAACAGCGGCAGCTCGAAGAGGATACCAATTTTTAACCTAAATAGAGCCTCCAGCACTAAACTAATAAAATGGTTACCACTCAGGTGGTCATCGGCTATAGGGTTTATGCCCAGCGGGTTAAACTTAACATGGCTGACAATACCAACGTCATCTTCTTTTAAAAAATGATTAATGATAAAGGCCGTATTTTTAACCAAAGGAGCCACCCTAAGCAGTCCTACCCAGCCGGCCACCTCATTTAAATTGATAGTAAGTAAGTTACGTTCTTTAAGCCAATCGTTACTTTGTTTACGGTAAAAAGGCCGGCCCGGTGTGGTAAGCAACGCCAAACGATGATAAAAATTAAACAATACCGCATTAGGCAGCTGCTGCATATAAGTTATGCTATATTTTAAGTAACCATTATTATTATATTCTTTAAAAAGCTTTAACCCCAGCTCACGCTCGCTTGCCGTTGGAGCCAACGCCTCTTCTAATTTACGCCAAATTTTAGCATCTTTTTCACCCATACCCTCATTATATCACAAATTGGCCCATTTTTTTAAGATGGCTATTAAGCTGTGCCGGGCTTCGTGGTTTGGCAGCAGCCGTAGGGCCTCTATACCCTCATTTAAGAGCTGTAAGCCATATTCTTTAGCTTGATGGGCGGCACCACTTAATAAAGCACTGGCCTCTTTAATAGCCAAAATACTTTCGGCCCGATTGCTGCTTTTAGCCTGTACAAAAAGCCGGGCCAGTTGCTCCCTTTCTTTAGTATCTGTGGCATATAAAATTACCGGTAAGCTCTTTTTACCTTCAACAATATCGTCGCCAAATTCTTTGCCTTCAATACCTTCTTCGGTTATATTTTTAACATCATCAATTATCTGAAAAGCTAGGCCAATTTTAGCCCAAATCTTGCCGTAATTAATAGCCTCGTTAAGGTTATCTTTGGCCATCAGGTAACCTATCTCGGCAGCTAAACCGGCTAAGGCCCCCGTCTTTAATAGGCACATCTCTTCGTATTCCTGCCGGCTAGGCCAATAACTATGGGCGTTATGCCAGTTAATATCTAAAGCCTGCCCCAAATGCACACAACGCATAGCTAAACTGTAACGCTTATAAATTGTTAAGGCTAAATTAGGATTACTTTGAGCTAACTCATCAATTAAGATGGTAGGGGCAAAGTATGCTAAGTTAGCGCTATTAATAGAGTTATCTAATCCATAAATTTTATGGATAGCCGGCTGCCCGCGCCGCAGCTCGGCGGCATCTTCAATATCATCAACTACCAAGCTGGCATTATGCAGCAGCTCTACTAAAGGGGTAAAAAACAGGGCATCGTCATCACCGGCGCCTAAAGCCTTGCTGGTTAAGCACATAATTAACGGCCGCCAGCGTTTGCCGCCGCGTTCTATTAATTGTCTTACCGGTGTGGTGGCTAAAACGGTGCCGGCCGTTAGTGTGCTGCCACTTTGCCGGCTAAACCAAACGTCCGGCTGCTCTTGGATTGGCCACAACCGGCTTAACCTAGCCTCGATATTATTTAGGTAGTTCTCCATCGTCTTTCACCTGTAAATTAAGATAATTTAACATTTTACCCCGCCCGGCAAAAAGCTTAACAAGGTAACCGGCCTCTTCGTGGTTATAGTTTAAGATAATAAAAGCCAGCATTTTACTATTTTCGGTACGGTTATGGTAACCGGCCAGCAAGTTGTGCCAGCTAACTAAGCTGGGTTTATCTTGCCGCTTAAAGGCTAAACGAGCTAAATTATTATAACTGTAAAGATAAAGTGCGTCAAGGGTGTTAAGATATTTATTACCTTGCTCGTTAAGCATAACCGTAAAGTTAGCTTGCCAAAATTTTAAAGTTTTTTTAAGATTAATAATATTGCGTAAAGGGCTGTTTATTGTGTGAGCCAGCAAATTTAGTCCATAAAAGATAGGGTTAAGTGTTACCGGCCGCTTGCTTTTATCTTTAATACTAGCCAAACTGTAAATAGTACCTGCTTTAGGATTAATGAGGTTACCGGTAAAAGGCGGCAAGGCGCGCCTAAGTTTTTTATCTTTATTACTTAAGTTGCCCTCTGCCGTAAACCCTAGCTCCTCACCGCCCGAACCGCAGCATAGCTTAAACGGCTTAGCCGCCGTCTCGTTATAAGCCGTTATTTTTTGGCTTAGTTCGGCTAGGTCGTCTAAACTATTTTCGCCGGCGGCATAAAAAAGCTCCAGTTCATCGATAAAGCCGCTATTTTTTTCGATAAACTGCCACGCCCCTGCCAGCTGTAAAGGGTTTAAAAGCCTAACGTTAAGGCCCGCTTTATGTAAGGCCGGGGCCAACTTACGCAAGCTCATTAAAGGGGCATAAAGCTCGTCATAACTTTTAGCGATAAAATACTCTTTAGCCAGTTGTTTACTATCTATAGCCGCCAAATTGGTTTTAAGCTCACGCAGACGGCCCTGCAAACTGGCGTAATCCCAGTGGCTATGGCTGTTACCGGTATTCATTAAACGCTCTTCCATAAAAAGCAGCCGCCTTTTAACGATGGTACGATAGTTACCGGCCAACTCTTCGGCCAAACTAATGGCGCCGGCATTAGCCGTTAATAGTTTTTCGCTGCTTAAAGGAGCCAGCTGACAAAAAGGCTCGCCGCTATAACCCTCATTAAAGTTAGGCAAAAAGAGACGGTTAAAACGCTCGATACTTTTTTTAAGGTAGGCCAGCTGCCGCTGCTCATCGTTTTGCAGCTCGTTAAAAAAACGCTGCAAAGCCAAATCGTTCAGGGTTAGATAATGGTAAAACTGCTGCGCACCGGCTAAGTAAGGTAAAACCGCTAAGTAACTTACCTGCCTGCCCTCTTCGCGCAAATTAAATTGCAGGGCCAAGTTAACCTCTAACTTTAATAAGGCGGCAACCTCTAAAGCTTCGCCTAAAGCCTCTTTATGACTTAGGCCGGCGGCGGCAATGGTAAATTTACTTAACCCCTGCTTAAAAGCCGCCAAAACCAATAAAGTAGCATTTTTATAATTACTTAATTTAACATAATCATCGTAAATAAGTTGCTTATAGCCGGTTTCGGCTACCTCAACTAAATTAAG